>JBOHCO010001322.1:0-8532 GCA_050698895.1 Streptosporangiaceae bacterium | reverse complement strand
GGCCTACGCCACCGCGTGGCAGCGGCTGGGCCTGTCGGTGGACTGGGACATGAGCTACCGCACCATCGACGACCGCGCCCGGGCCATCTCCCAGCGGGTGTTCCTGCGCGACCTGGCCCGGGCCGATGCCTACCAGGCCGAGGGCCCGTCGCTGTGGGACGTGACCTTCGGGACCGCGGTGGCCCAGGCCGAGATCGAGGACCGGGTCATCGACGGGGCCTACGCCCGGCTGGCGTTCGGGCGGGCCGGGGAGGCCGGGCGGGCCGGGGAGGCCGGGGAGGCCGGGCGGGCGGGTTCGGCCGAGGTGGTCGTGGCGACGACCCGGCCCGAGCTGCTGCCGGCCTGCGTGGCGCTGGTGGCCCACCCGGACGACTCCCGGTACGCGCCGCTGTTCGGGACCACGGCCACGACGCCCCTGTTCGGGGTGCCCGTGCCGATCCTGGCCCACCGGCTGGCCGACCCGGAGAAGGGCACCGGGATCGCCATGGTGTGCACGTTCGGGGACACCACCGACGTGACCTGGTGGCGCGACCTGCGCCTGGACACGCGCCCGGTCATCGGCCGCGACGGACGGCTGCTCCCCTCAGCCCCTTCCGCCATAACAAAGGGGGACGGCCTGGCCGCCTACGCCGGGCTGGCCGGGTTCCGGGCCCGTGCCGCGCGGCGGCGGATCGTGGAGCTGCTGGCCGACGCAGGCGCGCTGCGCGGCGACCTGGAGCTCGTCCGGCACGCGGTGAAGTTCTACGAGAAGGGCGCCGAGCCGCTCGAGATCGTTTCCACCCGCCAGTGGTACGTCAAGAATGGCGCCCGCGACCCGGAGCTGCGGGCCCGCCTGCTGGACCGCGGCCGGAAGCTGGACTGGCACCCGGCGCACATGCGGTCCCGGTACGAGAACTGGGTCGAGGGCCTGTCCGGGGACTGGCTGATCAGCCGCCAGCGGTTCTTCGGCGTGCCGATCCCGGTCTGGTATCCGGTGGACGACGACGGCCAGCCGGACCGCAGCCGCCCGATCGCCCCCGCCGACGCCGACCTGCCGGTGGACCCGGCCGCGGACGTGCCGGCGGGCTACCGCGCCGAGCAGCGGGGTCAGCCGGGCGGCTTCACCGCTGACCCGGACATCATGGACACCTGGGCCACGTCCTCGCTGTCGCCCCAGATCGCGACCGGCTGGAGCACGCCCGACGACATCCTGGCCCGGGTGTACCCGATGGACCTGCGGCCGCAGGCCCACGAGATCATCCGGACCTGGCTGTTCTACACCGTGCTGCGGGCCGAGCAGGAGGAGGGCGTGCTGCCCTGGCGGCACGCGGCCATCTCGGGCTGGATCGTGGACCCCGACCGCAAGAAGATGTCCAAGTCGGCGGGCAACGTGCTGACCCCGGCGGACATGTTCGAGAATTACGGAACGGACGCGGTCCGGTACTGGGCGGGCAGTGCGCGGCTGGGCGTGGACACGGTGTTCGACCCGGCGCAGCTCAAGATCGGCAGGCGGCTGGCGGTGAAGATCCTCAACGCCAGCCGGTTCGTGCTCGGCATCAGCGACGGCGGCTCGGGCGACGACGGCGGTCCGGGAGACAGCGGCTCGGCTGATGGCCGGGCCGGGCTGGTCACGGAGCCGATCGACCGGGCGCTGCTGCGACGGCTGGCCGCCGTCACGGCTGGGTGCACGGACGCCTTCGAGGCCTACGACCACGCGCTGGCGCTGGAGCACGCCGAGCGGTTCTTCTGGTCTTTCTGCGATGACTACCTGGAGCTGGTCAAGCCCCGGGCCTACGGCGAGCGCGGGCCGCTGGCGGCGGCCTCCGCAGTGGCCACGCTGCGCGAGGCCCTGTCGGCGGTGCTGCGGTTGCTGGCCCCGTTCCTGCCGTTCGTGACCGAGGAAGTGTGGTCCTGGTGGCAGGCGGGTTCAGTGCACCTGGCGCCGTGGCCGGAGCCCGACGGGTTTCTCGCGCTGGCCGACGCCGACGCGATCAGCCCGGACGGGACGGCCGTCCTGGACGCGGCCGCAGCGGCCATCGCGGCCGTGCGCCGGGCCAAGTCCCGGGCCCAGCTGCCCATGAAGGCCCAGGTCTCCCAGCTGATCCTGACCGCGCCCCAGGACCAGCTCGACGCCCTGGCCGCCGCGGCCCCGGACGTCACGGCCGCCGGCCACGTCGGCGACATCAAACTGCACCCTCTCCCCGGCATAGACCCCGTCCACGAAGTACTCCTCTGATCCGCCTTCACTCTTCTATGCCGGAATGTCGGCGCCTCGTGGTGTGGTGGCCACGGACCTGGCCGCTGGCTGGATCCGTGCCACCACGGGAGGCTTGGATGCCGGGGATCAAGCACGAGGCACCGATCGAGTTACTGCGCCGTAATCCGCTGCTGGCCGCAGCCCTGCTGGAGGGCAGCGGGGTGTCGGTTCCGGCGGACGGGACGGCCGTAATGGTGGCCGGGGACCTGAGCTCGGCGCTGCCCGCTGAACTGCGCGCTGACGCGGTCATCGTTCTGGGCGGCAACGGACCGGACGCCTGGACGGGGACGCGCCTGGCCGTCGTGGTGGAGTCGCAGACGGCGCCGGCCGCCGACAAGCGACGGGTCTGGCCCGCCTACCTGGCCTTGGCCCGGGCTCAGCATGACTGCCCGGCCGTGCTCGTGGTGATCTGCCCCAGCCCGGCCACCGGCCGGTGGGCACGCCAGCCGATCCGCACCGGCCATCCCGGCTTCGACCTCGTCCCGCTGGTCATCGACGCCGGCACAACGCCCGCGCCGGACGCTCCCGGCCTGGCCGGAGTCTCGCCAGAACTGGCCGTCCTGGGCGCCCTCACCGGTGCCGTGGACCTGGAGCAGGACGCCGGACGGCGGCTGGTCCTGAGGATCATCGCCGCCGCCAGCCTCGATGAGGACCGGCTGGAAACCTATACTCATCTCATCCGCGTCGCCACGCCAGCGGCGGCCCGGGGCGACCTGGAGGCCCTGATGACCACCACGTTCAAAGACGAGTTCATCGACCGCATCAAGGCCGAGGGGAAGGCCGAGGGGAAGGCCGAGAGCACTGCGGCGATACTGCTGCGACTGCTGGCCACACGTGGCGTGAAGGTTCCCGCCCCCGTGCGCGACCGCGTGCTGTCCTGCACCGACCTCAGCCAGCTAGACGCATGGGTCGTCAGGGCCATGACCGCCAGCACGCTGGAGGATGTTTTCCCCGACTAATTCCGACGCAGGGCGCACCCCCGCCAGAGGTATCCACCGCCTATGGAATTCCGCTTTAAACGCCCCCCTGCGGAGGCGCTAAAGAGCCTCACGTTCAAGAACGACGACATCGAGCGCATCAAGGCCGAAGGACGGTTCGAAACATTCGACGAAGGACAGGCCAGAGCATTCGTCAAAGCGTGGGACGAAAAAATCGCCAAAGAAGCGGCTGAGTTCCTACTGCAACTGCTGGCCAGGCGGGATCTGACGGTTCCTGCCTCGCTCCGCGAGCGGGTGCTGTCCTGCGTCGACCTTGAACAGCTAGGCACCTGGATCGAGATGGCCGGCATCGCCGCCTCGGTCGAGGACGTCTTTCCTGACTGACGCCGTCGCCGGGTTGCGCGGCCCGGCTGAATGTCGTACCCCCTGGCTAGTCTGCGGCCATGCTGATGTCACAGGTACCGGCCGCAGACCGGCCACGAGAACGGCTTGCCGAGCGTGGCGCAGAGGCGCTCAGCGATCGTGAACTGCTGACGCTCATGCTCAGCACCGGCATCCGGGGCAAGGGCGCGCACGAGGTCGCCGAGATCCTGCTCAGTCAGTTCGGGTCGGTGGCTGGCGTCGGCCGGGCGACGGTGGCCGACCTGACCGCCACGGCAGGCATCGGGGCGGCCAAGTCCTCCAGCCTGGTGGCCGGGTTCGAACTGGCCCGGCGGGCCGCGGTGGAGCGGCCACGGCGGCTGCGCGCGACGGCGGACATCGCCAACGCGGCCGCGTCGTTGCTGCACGGCTGCTCGCGGGAGCGGCTGGTCGTGATCTCCTGCGACGCAGCCTTACGGGTACTGGGCACCGACAAGGTCTCTGACGGCGGAGCCGATCAGACCCTGTTCCCGATCCGGGAGATCATCGTGGCGGTACTGCGCCGGGACGGTCGCAGTTTCGCCCTGGCGCACAATCACCCGTCCGGCGAGACGACGCCCACTCCAGAGGACGTGTCGGCGACCAAGGCGGCCGCCGAGGCGGCTGGCCTGCTCGGCCTGTGCTTCCTTGACCACGTGGTGGTGACCGAGAAGGCCTGGGAGGCGGTCCCGGTCTCCCGCTGATGGCGGGCCAGCCCAGGCCCTGACGGTCAGGGCTCGGGGTAGATCATGAGCAGGACGGCCCGGTTGTCGGGCCCGGCGCCGCGGTACACGTGGGGCCGCGCGGCGCCGAACCGGATGGAGTCGCGCTCGGCCAGTTCGGCCGGGTCGTCGGCGGGGCCGGTGATCACCTGGCCGCGGGTGATGATCATGCACTCCTCGACGCCGGGCAGGTGGGCCTGCGAGTGCTGGGTGGCGGGCGCGACGGCGATGTCGTAGACCTCGACGGTGCCGCGCAGCCGGATCCGGTGCAGCAGGCGGGCGCTGACCGCGTCGCCGGACGCCTGCGGCCGGTCGTCCCCGGACCGGGTGATCTCTACGGCCGGGCCGGCGACCTCGAGCAGTTCGCCGAGCGGCACATGCAGGACGGTGGCCAGCGCCCACAGGGTGCTCATGGTCGGATTGCCCTGGCCCTGCTCGATGCCGTGCAGGGTGGTCTTGCTGACGCCGCCGGCGGCGGCCAGGTCGGCCAGCGAGATCCCGGCGGCGGTGCGCAGCCGCCGGACGTTGTGGCCGATGACCCGCGCCCAGTCCTCGTCGTTATCCTGTGGCCCATTCATGCGTATCAGTTTAGTGTTACGTGTGTACCAGCGGGATGGCATACACGGGATACACACGGGATACACGGGATACACGGGATACACGGGATGCGGGAGGAAGCATGACGGTGAGCAGGCTGCGGGATATCCCGGGCATCGGGGTGGACGCCGTGGGCGACGCGGCGGACGCGGCGGGTGACCCGGAACTGCTGCGGCTGGAGAACCTGGACACCGACCTCCGGCCGCCGGCCGTGGCGCTGGCGGCGACCAGGGCAGCGATCGACGATGACGCGGCTAACAGCTACCTGCCGTTCCAGGGGCATCGGTCGCTGCGGGAGGCGGCGGCGGCGCACGTGGGGCGGATCGCGGGGCGGGCCTACGACCCGGCCACGGAGTGCGTCAGCGTGGCGGGCGGGCTGAACGGCATCCTCAACGCGCTGCTGGCGACGGTGGAGCCGGGCCAGGAGGTGGTGCTCTGCGACCCGATCTATGCGGGCCTGGTCAACCGGGTGCGGCTGGCGGGCGGCGTCACGCGCTTCGTCCCGGCGGAGGCGACGACGGGCCGCGGTGGGCACTGGACGATTGATCCGGAGCGGCTGGCGGCGGCGGTGGGGCCGGCCACCGCGGCGGTGCTGATGATGGGGCCGGCCATGCCGACCGGCCTGGTGCTGGGCGACGAGCACTGGGCGGCGCTGGCGCAGGCCTGTGACCGGCATGACGCCTGGATGATCTACGACGCGGCGATGGAGCGGATCCGGTTCGACGGGCGGGGTCCGAGCCACCCGGCGGCCGACCCGCGGCTATCCGACCGCACGATCACGGTCGGGTCGGCCTCCAAGGAACTGCGCATGATCGGCTGGCGGGTGGGCTGGGTGACGGGCCCGGCGGGGATCCTGAACGACATCCGGCTGGTGGGGCTGACCAACGTGGTGTGCCAGGTCGGGCTGGCCCAGCAGGCGGTGGCCGCGGCGCTGGACGCGCCGGACGCGGACGCGGACCTGGCCGCGGCCACGGCGCAGTGGCAGCGGCGCAGCGAGGTGGTGCTGGAGGAACTGGCGGGCTACCCGGTCATCGCGCCGGACGGGGGCTGGTCACTGCTGATCGACACGCGGCCGCTGGGCATGAGCCCGGCCGAGCTGTCGGGGCGGCTGTTCGAGCGGGGCCGGGTCGCGGCCACGCCGATGGACGGCTGGGGTCCGAGCGGCCCGCACTACTTGCGGCTGGTGTTCGCCAACGAGCCGCCGGAGCGCCTGGCTGGCCTGGGCGAGCGCTTCCGCGCGGCAATCGGCTGAGGGTCGCCGGGCGCATTGGCCGGCGACTGGGCGGCCGGGTCACCGGGCGGCGGCCCGGCGGGCAGGTCGCGCACGGACCGGACGGCCAGCGGGGTCAGGCTGGCCACGGCGTAGGCGATGCCGCAGGCCAGTGCCACCGGGGCGGCGCCGAAGTGGGCGGCGGCGGGCCCGGTGAGCAGCAGCCCGACGGGGATGGCGGCGTAGGACAGCAGGTCGTCGAAGGACGCGATGCGCGACAGCAGCCCGCGCGGGACGTTCTGCTGGAGGGTGGTGTCCCAGGTGATCCCGGAGATGGTGAAGCTCAGCGCGCCGACGAAGGCGCAGGCCATCAGCCACGGCAGGGCGAGATGCAGGCCGAGCGCGAGCAGCGGGAGGCCGCTCAGCCCGCCGAGGAGCCGGCTGGTGCGCAGCGGGCGGCGCAGCACGAGCCGGTACATCAGCACGCTCATCAGCAGCAGGCCGACGGCCCTGGTGCTGAGCACCAGGCCCCAGGCGGCCTCGCCGCTGCGCTGCCTGGTCAGGTCGGGGCCGAGGATCTGCCACGGGCCGACGTTGAGGAGGTTGATGGCGCAGAACGACAGCGCCATGGCCGACACCCAGTGGATCGAGCGGAACGCGCGCCAGCCGTCGCGGATGTCGCCGGCCAGCCCGGCCAGCCGGGCCGCGGCGGGGGCGGCGGCCGCGGCCGGGCCGGCCAGCCGGACGAAGAACCCGGCGGCGATGACGAAGCTGAGCGCGTCCAGGGCGACGGCCCAGCCGCCGCCGATGCTGACGACGAGCAGGCCGGCGGCGGTCGGGCCGAGGATCTTGGCGCCGTTCTGGGTCGAGGCGAGCAGGGAGTTGGCCTGCTGCACGTGGGCGGGCCGGACCAGGTCGGGCACGATGCCGCGCAGGGCCGGGGACGCGAACGCCTCCATGACGCCGTTGCCGACCTCGAGCGCGGCGATCAGGGGCAGGCTGTAGTGGCCGGATAGCAGCACGGCGGCGACGCCGCCCTGGGTCAGGCCGGCGCCGAGGTTGGCGGCGACCAGCACGTTGCGGCGGGAGAACCGGTCCCCGGCGGCGCCGCCGACCAGCAGCAGGGCGAGCTGGGGAGTGATCTGGCAGGCCAGGATGATGCCGAGGTCACCGGGCCGGCCGGAGGCGTTGAGAACGGCGAAGGCCAGCGCGACGGGGGTCATGGCGCTGCCGAGCAGGGAGACGAGGCGGCCGAGGAAGAACCCGCGGAAAGGCGGGGAGAGCACGGACAGCAGGGATCTCACAGTCAGCAGCCTGGCCAGCCGCGCGCCAGGGCCATATCCTTACGCCA
This sequence comes from Streptosporangiaceae bacterium, assembly GCA_050698895.1. Taxonomy (GTDB): domain Bacteria; phylum Actinomycetota; class Actinomycetes; order Streptosporangiales; family Streptosporangiaceae; genus DASUBV01. The sequence continues at coordinate 1,079 of JBOHCO010001322.1, read as the reverse complement.
GATGGCGTAAGGATGATTCTGCTCCGTGACCGTGTTCCAATGACCTGGTCCCAATGACCTGGTCCCAATGACCTGGTCCCAATGACCTGGCTCCCATGACCCTGCTCCGGTTCACTCCCACCGCGCTCTCGCGCTGCCGCTTCGCGGTGTCGCCGATGGCCGAGACGCTCAGCGCGCTCATCGCCCTGGAGCGCCTGCCGTATCCCTGGCTGGCCGCCTGGCACGCCCGCAATCAGCCCGGCTACCGGCGCTGGCGGGACCAGGACGAGGTGGCCCGCGGCCTGATGCCGCTGGTCGCGGCGACCAAGTGGCTGCCCGAGTACGTGGCCCTGCCGCCGGGTGACGGCGTGCACACCCGGCTGGCTGACGAGCTGGTCCCGGTCGCGGCGTTCACCGACGCGCAGGTGCGGGCCGCGACCGAGCCGGCGGTCGCGGCCAGCTGGCAGCCGCAGGACACGGGGTGGCTGGCGGGCGACGGCCTGGGGCCGCGGATCGCGGCGATGTTCGAGGAGGGCTGGCGGCGGTTCGTGGCCCCGGACTGGCCGCGGCGGCGGGCCATCCTGGAGCGGGACATCATGTACCGGGCGGGCCTGCTGGCGGCCTACGGCTGGCAGCAGGCGATCAGGGACATGACCCGCAAGTCGGCCTGGGTGGGCCGGGACGCGATCCGGTTCAGCCACCAGGACCACCCGGACCAGCTGATCGGCGACGACGGGCTGATCTTCGTCCCGCACACGCCGGGCCGGGGCACCTGGACCTGCGAGCGGCCGCCGCACTTCGCCATGGTCTACCCGGCCCGCGGGGCGGCGGCGGCGCCGGACGGCGGCGCGCCCGACGCGCTGGCCGGGCTGCTGGGCGAGGGCCGGGCCCGCATCCTGCGCGAGCTGGCCCGCCCGGCGACGAGCACCCAGCTGGCCCACACCCTGGAGATCTCGCTGGGCACGGTCAGCGCCCACCTGGCCGTGCTCCGCGATACCGGCGTCATCGCGGGCGCCCGGACCGGCCGCAACGTGATCTACCGCCGCACCCGGCGGGGCCAGGAGCTGCTGGCCGCGCTCGGCGCGGAGCGCGGCTAGACC
>JBOHCO010001321.1:0-1393 GCA_050698895.1 Streptosporangiaceae bacterium | reverse complement strand
GAGTCGCCCGAGCCGCCCGAGCCGCCCGAGCCGGGGCGGCCGGAGCCGGGGCCGCCGGGACCAGGGCCATCTGGGCCGCCCACGTCGGGGTCGGGGTCGGTGGGGCCGGCCGGGCCGGGGTCGCCGGCCGGCGGGGGAACCAGGGGGAGGGTGCCCAGCAGCAGGCCGATGTAGGCGATGGCGCGCAGGTAGTCCAGGCCGCCGCTCATCCCGGCGGCCTTCATCGCCCGGGCGATGGCGGTCAGCCGGGCCATCGCCGCCGCGGCGTGCACCGACGGGAGGCGGGTCACGGCGAGGGTGGCGGTGTCGGCGTCCGGGTCGGGGTACAAGCTGACCTTGGCGTGCCGCTGGGCGTCCTTACGGCGCTGCTCCGCGCCCTCGGGGTCAGCGGCGATCACCGCGCGGCGCAGCGCCACCCGCAACTGACCGCTGGTCTGCTTCCCGGCCTTCGGCAGCACCGCAGATTCGACGGCGCGGGCGGTGTCGTCATCCAGCGGGCCGGTCGCCTCGGCGATGAGGCGGGCGCGGTACAGGTCGATGATCCCGGCGGACAACGCGGCGAGGGTCGCGGACAGCCGCCAGCGCAGCGTCACGCCGAGGCTGGTCCAGGCCATCGCGGCCGGGTGGGACATGACCAGCTCCAGACCCACCGTCGACCCCGCCGCCGGGGTCACCTGATCGGGGCGGCCGTCCGGGTCCACGTCGACGTGGTCGTCGCGGGCGGCGGTGCGGGACGCCATCTCCGCGACCGCGGCGAGCTCCCCGGCCTGCGCCCACGCCGCCAGCCGCCGGAACGCCGACGCGACACCCGGCAGGTCCCACTCCGACAGCTCGCGAACGTCGGTGTCGGAGATCCAGGCGGCCAGGGCGGGCCCGGGCGGCAGCTGGTCGAGGACGGCGGCGGTCCGGTCCCGCGGCGCCGACGCGTCGGCTGCGGCGGCTTCCTGGGCGGCGGCTTGCTCGTCGTCGGCGGCGCCGATCTGGGTGGCGCCGATCGCGGCCAGCAGCTGCCCCAGGTCCAGGTCGCAGGCCCAGCTCAGCCCCTCACGACGCGAGTCGAGATCCGTGGCCTCGAGAGCTGGCATCGGATCACCTCCTCGGCGTGCCGCTGGCTGACCTTCTTCGATAAGAGTAGCGACCACCTCTGACATTCTGACGACCCGAGGGAGCGCACTAGCGAAGAGATTTCGACCCAACCGACCCTGCTTGACAGACCTCAGGACTAACAGTTATCTATATAGCTAACCGTTAGGAGGCGGCCGTGCAGCAGGAAGTGGTGCTGGCGCGGCTGGCCAAGGAGCCATCGCATGGCTACGAGCTGCGGGCGCGGCTCGGCCAGGCCCTGGGGCCGCTCGGCGACGCGATGAACGCGGGGCAGATCTACGTGACGCTG
>JBOHCO010001320.1:0-12457 GCA_050698895.1 Streptosporangiaceae bacterium | reverse complement strand
CAAATGAGTCATCATGCCCGGGGTGACGCCGCTGTGGCGTGAAAATTCTGGCAGCTCACCTCCGCGCCGCGGAGCCAGGCTGCGCCGGGCGCTGCCGTGCTCGGACGTCCGGTCCGCTGGCCGGGATGCCCCCGCGGGTGGGGGGTGGTCTGGGAGGCTGTGGCCGCGGTCGTTCGCTGACGTCGTTTTCTTCTTGGCGGGCCTGACCCCGTAAATGAGTCTGACGCCGGGAGCCGATCTTCAGGGCCGCTCAATGGTGCTTCGAGCCCGCGGACCAGATTTTCTCCTCGCCCCTGGCTCCTGCGAACGACCGCGCCCGGAGCTGTCGCTCTCTCATCGTAGGAGCCGTCGATGCAAGATGTGCGAGACGAGCCGCTGTTCGCGCAGCGGGTCGCTGGCCTGGATATCGCCAAGGCCGAGGCTGAGGTCACCATCCGGGTGCCCAGCGACACCACGCAGGGCCGCCGTCAGCAGGAAACCCGGGCCTTCGGCACGACCCGCCGCGAGCTGGAGTCGCTGGGCGACTGGCTGCGGAGCTGGGGCGTCACCAAGCTCGGCATGGAGGCCACCGGCGACTACTGGAAGCCGGTGTTCTTCTTGCTGGAATCACGCGGGTTCGACTGCGAGCTGTACAACGCCGCTCAGGTCAAGGCCCTGCCCGGCCGGCCAAAGACTGACCGGGCCGACTCGATCTGGCTCGCCAAGATCGTAGAGCGGGGCATGATCTCCTCCAGCTTCGTGCCGCCCGAGCCGATCCGCAGGCTCCGGACCCACACCCGCTACCGCCGTCACCTCACCCAGGCCCGCACCGCCGAGAAGCAGCGGGCAGAGAAGCTTCTCGAAGATGGGCACCTGAAGCTGTCCAGCGTGATCTCCGACATTCACGGGGTCTCCGGCAGGGACATGCTCAACGCGCTCGTCGCCGGGCAGCGCGACCCGAAGGCCCTGGCCCAGCTGGCCCGCGGCACGATGCGCAGCAAGATCCGCCAGCTGGAGCAGGCACTGGACTGCTCCTTCTTCACCAGCGAGCACGCCGCCGTACTAGCCATGATGCTGGCCACCATCGACCACTGCACCACCCAGATCGAGGCGCTCACCACCAGGATCGAGGCACTGATCGCGCCCTGCCTGAACCAGGTGGAGCAACTCGACGCCGTGCACGGCATCGGCACGATCTGCGCCCAGGACATCATCGCCGAGATCGGCACCGACATGACCGTCTTCCCCACTGCCTCCCACCTGGTCTCCTGGGCCAGATGGTCGCCCCAGGTCAAGCAGTCAGCCGGGAAACGCAAAGGCAGCAACGCAGCCGGCCGCGGCAATCCCTGCCTCAGCGCCGCCCTCGGCGAGGCCGCGGTCAGCGCCGGCCGCACCCAGTCGTTCCTCGGCGCCAGGTACCGGCGGCTGGCCCGGCGCATGCCCAGGAAGAAAGCCCTGGTCGCCACCGGCAACTCCATGCTCACCATCATCCACGCCCTGCTCACCGACCCCGACGCCACCTACCAGGACCTCGGCGCCAACTACTACGAACAGCGCATGCACGCCCGCCGGCAGGCCCGCAACCACGTCAAGACCCTCGAACGCCTCGGCTACAAGGTCACCATCCAGGCCATCAACCCCGACACCGGCGAACTCCTGGCCCCAGCCAGCTGAATCGCCGTCACCGTTACCCGAGCCCGCCGGCGCTGACGCGCCGCCGGGCGCTGCCACCTGCCCAGCCGGGGTTCTATTTTCGGACCAGAAGTACGCGCGGCCATTCGACAGAGGAAAAGTCGCGAGCGCGAGTCTCCTCCGAACCGAGACCTGGGCCGAGTACGGCAATGTTGTCTTGCAGATGGCGATCCTCGACACGCTGTTGTCGATCGAGGAGAAGCTGAACGACGTAACTAACCCTGCGGGTACGGATCCGTCACGTAAACTGTCCGATCTTGCCGCGTCGGCCGCGAGACCTCTGGCGGCCAAGCGGTGACGATCCGGCGCGATCTTCAGCGCATTCCCGCGACGCCGGGACGCATCTCACCCCAAGCCCCACCAGCAGGGGTCATTACAGAATGCGACCGCCGCCTGGGGACGTGGCCACCGCCATGGTTGCTCCATGTTTGCTCGGCTGTCGCGTTCCGACCCGGTAGCGGGCGGTACGACGCGGCACCAGGACAGGGCTGGCTGCCACGCATTCCAGCAGGCACTATCGTGAAGTCGCAGCTAGTAGCGACGGGGAATCGAACGGAGCAGCGGACTCTTAATCCGCGGGCGCGCCGCCTCAGGTCAACGCGATGGCCGCCATCACAGCTACGACGAGGTGTGCATGCTGCGCAGGGTTCCGGGTGACGGCGGACTGCGCCCGAACAACGAGCCGGCCCTGGCCGCGTGACCGGAACCGTGCAGGTGACGCTCATATTTGACCCCACGCGGGCGGGCCGGCCAGGTACCCGCCAGGTCCATCGCAGGTATCGTCAGGCCAGTCAGAGGTCAGTCACAGGTCAGCGGGACAGGCCCGGCCGGAAGCGGATCGCCCGGGGCGCCGGCCGGCGTGGCTCCCCCGGGAGTTCATGCCGATGACCGGCCGTCGGGACCGGTGCCGCGCCTGCCGGCGGATCCTGCCGGCTATCCGCGGGTCGCACCCGGGCGATCACCGGTGATCTGCCCGGGCCGCCTCAAGTTACGGCAAGGCGGTGTGCTGACCGGCCTCGCAAGCCCGTCACAGGGGTCGGATAATCATCGCAGCCGGGTAAGCAAGCGGTTCGGTGAACCGCTGGCTCCGGCCCGATTCCGTCCGCTATATGTCCGTAACCACTGCTATGCAGTGGCACACGGCGGCACATCATGAGACACGGCGGGACAGCAGCAACAACGCCCGCAACGCCGGGAAAACCCCGGTCACGGGCCGTTTTCGCAGGTGGTGGCAGGTGTTGGGTTCGAACCAACGTAGGCTGAGCCGACGGTTTTACAGACCGCTCCCTTTGGCCACTCGGGCAACCTGCCTCGCCGTCCTTGGTGGAGGACGGGCTCAGAGAAGAATAGCGGAAGTCTGCCCGTGGTTCACCATGAGGATCACCACCCCAGGCAGATCACGACATGCCGCCCGCGGACATCCCACCCGTCGACAACCCCGTCGACATTGCGCCCGCCTGCGCCCACATCCCCCACAGCCCGCGGCCTCACCGCGCTAACCTGGTGCCGTGGCATCGGAATCCTCCTTCGACATCGTCTCGAAGATCAACCACCAGGAAGTCGACAACGCCCTGAACCAGGCGGCCAAGGAGATCGGCACCCGGTTCGACTTCCGCGGCGTGGGCGCGTCCATCGCGTGGTCAGGCAACCAGGCCGTGGAGATCAAGGCCAACAGCGAGGAACGCGCCAACGCGGTGCTTGACGTGTTCAAGGACAAGCTGGTCAGGCGCCAGGTCTCGCTGAAGGTCCTGGACGCGGACGAGCCGAAGCTCTCGGGCAAGGAGTACCGGCTGGGCGTCAGCCTCAAGGAGGGCATCTCCCAGGACGACGCCAAGAAGATCGCCAAGATCATCCGGGACGAGGGCGCCAAGGGCATCAAGGCCCAGGTCCAGGGCGAAGAGCTGCGGGTCTCCTCGAAGAAGAAGGACGACCTCCAGGACGTGATGTCGATACTCCGGGGCAAGGACTTCGACTTCGCGCTCCAGTTCGTCAACTACCGCTAGGCCAGCCTAAGTACCGCTTGGCCAGGACAAGCCAGTACCCACAGGCCCCGGCCCGCCCGGCCGACTCACGTCGCGATATCGGGATAAGGCAGGCGCCAGTGGCTGAGTCGCGCCGCGAACTCGCGCTGGAAGCCCAGCGGCTCCTCGTAGTCCCGCTCGAACAGGGCGATGAACAGGGTCAGCACCAGGAAGTTGTGCGCCCCTAGCTCGAGCAGGGCGACATAGTCGTGCGTGGTCAGGGCCTTCCGCTCGGCCTCGTCAAAGACCAGCCAGGTGCTGCGCTCGGGCCCGGGGCAGTTGAGGATGAGGCCGGCCTGCTCTGCCTCCCACCAGGCCACGGTGCCCGCGGGGTCGGCGCGGTAGCGCTCGACCAGTTCGGGGTCGCGGTCGACAGTAAAAACGAACTTGTTGATCAGGTACTTGCTCATGACGCCACCGTCCCGCCCGAGGGTGCTGTCCGGCCTGACCCTGCTGGGTACCAGGTGAAGTAGGCCTCCATGGTGTGGAACAGGTCGAGCGAGTCGACGTAGTCGGCGGTGACGTCCTCGCCGGCCACGCCCATCATGAGCATGAAGTCCATGAAGCCGTGGGTGGCGTTGCCGGGCTGCCACAAGCTGTCCAGGCTGACCTCGGCGAGCGCGGACTTGAGGTCGCCGGTGGCGATCCACTCGACGGCCTTGCGGTCGAACTCGGGATCGGGGCCGTGCGGGCCGAACTGGCGGGGGCCGCCGAGCTCGAGGGACAGGTGGCCGGTGCCGATGATGGCGACCCGCTTGTCGCTGGGCCAGGCCTCGACCATGGCCCGGATGGCCTGGCCGAGCTGGACGAACCGGGCGGGCTGGGGCATTGGCGGCGCGAAGATGTTGGTGTAGACGGGCACGATGGGCAGGTCAGCCTGGGGCCTCAGGGTGATGATGGGGCACGTGATGCTGTGGTCGACCCGCAGCTCGTTGCTGAAGGCGAGGTCGAATCCGGCGTCGATGCCCTGGCGCAGCAGGTAAGCGGACAGCTCCTCGTCGCCGCGCAGCAGCATCCGGGGCAGGCCGAACTCGCGCTCCTCGTTGTAGAAGTTGGCGTTGTAGAACGGCGCCTTGCCGATGAGGAACTGCGGCATGTTGTCGAGCCAGAGCTGGTGGAAGTGGTCGCTGCCGACCATGACCAGCAGGTCGGGCCGGGCCCGCTCCAGGGTCGCGCGGAATGCCTCGATCTTGGCCTGCCACTCGTCGGCGAAGGGCGGCCGGTCGCTTCCGGTGGCGGTGCTGGCCCGGTAGTAGAAGGGATGGTGAGTGGACGCGATTACCGCAGCGACCGTGGCCATGGTGGCTCCAGAGACTCGGCTCGATCGGGAAATCAGCTGGGATGACCGAAACCTACCGGCCGGGGTCGGGCGCTGACAGCCAGGCCCGGATCTCGGCGCCGTGCTCGTCGAGCGCGGGCGGCGGCAGGGGGTAGCTCGGCTTAGTAGCAGAAAACAGGACGGGATGCCTGATGGTGGGCCTGCCCGCGGCTCCGTCACCGGCCATGACGACCGGCTCGAGGCCGATGTCGCGGGCCAGTGCGATGCCGGCGTCGACGGTGTTGATGGGGCCGCAGGGGACGCCGACGCGGTTCAGCCGGGTGGACCACTCGGCCGAGGTCTGGGTGGCGAGCCGCTCGGTGAGCAGCGGCCACAGCTCGGCCCGGTTCACGGTGCGCTTCTCGTTGATGTCGAACCGGGGGTCGTCGGCCAGCTCGGCCGCTCCGAGCACCTCGCACAGCCGCCGGAACTGGGTGTCGTTCCCGGCCGCGATGACGATCTCGCCGTCGGCGGTGGGCAGTGACTCGTAGGGGAACAGGCTGGGGTGGGCGTTGCCCATCCGCATGGGCACGACGCCGGCCGCGGCGACGGCGCTGGCCTGGTTGACCAGGCCGGACATGGCCGAGGCGAGCAGGCTGGCCTCGACGTGCTGGCCCTGGCCGGTGGCGGTGCGATGGTTCAGGGCGGCCAGGATGGCGATGGTGGTGTGCAGGCCGGCCATGACGTCGAACAGGGCCACGCCGGCCCGGTAGGGCGGCCCGTCGGCATCGCCGGTCAGGCTCATCAGGCCGGAGACGGCCTGCACGATGAGGTCGTAGCCGGGCAGGTCCTTCCCGGCCCCGGCCCCGAAGCCGGTGATGGAGGCGTAGATGATGCCGGGGTTGGCGGCGCTGACGGCGTCATAGTCAAGTCCGAACTTGACCAGCCCGCCGGGCTTGAAGTTCTCGACGAAGACGTCGGCCCGCCGGGCCAGCTCGGCAGCGGCGGCGCGGTCGGCCTGATCCCGCAGGTCGAGCACGACCGAGCGCTTGTTCCGGTTGATGGCCAGGTAATAGGTGGACACGCCGTCGGCGGTGACGGGGGGCTGCCAGCGCCGCGTGTCGTCGCCGCCAGGGCTCTCCACCTTGATCACATCGGCGCCGAGGTCGGCCAGCAGCATGGTGCAGTAGGGCCCGGCCAGAATCCGCGAGAAGTCGGCGACCAGCAGCCCGGCCAGGGGGCCGGGACGCGGGGCGGGGGAAAGGGGGGATGGCGGGCTGCTCATGGGCAGCAGGCTCTCATGCGCACTACCCCATGATCAGGCGTGGATGTCCCGTTGGTAACACCCGGGTGTAGCAACGGGCCATCCACACCGGCCTGGGCAGGCAAGACCTGGGCGGGCAAGACCAGGGCAGGCAAGACCTGGGGCGGGCGAGCCCGGGAGCTAGGAGGCGACCGGGGTGCGGCGGCGGTAGCCGGCGATCACCATCGGCACGGCCAGCTCAGCCTGGGTAGGGCTGCCGGACAGGATCGCGGCCAGCTCGGCGTAGCTGCGGGCCCGGTCGTTATCCCTGGCGTGGCTGGCGCACCGGCCGCCGGGGATCATCTCGCAGTCCCAGCACCCGGTGCCGGCGGCGCCCGAGGCCCGGTACTCGGCGGCGTCGCTGAGCGCGGCGATGATCAGCTCGCGCTGCCGCGCGGTCAGCCCGGCCTCCTCGCGCCCGGCCTCCCGGGCCCGGGTCAGCAGGGAGGCGACGGACTCGGCGTTGCGCTTGTCCCAGTGCACCAGGCGGCTGACGAACTGGCGGTCCCGGCAGCTCAGCCGGATGCCGGCCAGCGCGCTGTCCAGCAGCTCGCGGGCCGCCGAGCGGCGCGACCCCCCCTGGTGCTCCCCCGTCGCCGTTTCGCCGACGGCCCGCTCGGCGGCGGACAAGTCTCCGGTTCCCCTCCGGGGCCGGACGCAGGACGGCGTGGGCACGGCGACCGGGCCGGTCGCCTGGGTCTGCACGGGGTCAGTCATCTAGCTGCGGCCTCCTCATTCGGCGCGGGAGAAGCCCCCTCCCGAGCCGACTCGTCTTGTCCCGCTCCGTCGGCCTGCCCCGACGAAGCACGTTCAGTCACTGCGGGACTACGCGATTATGACGCGCCACGCCGCGATCAGGTTGACACGCTCAGTAACAACACGCCGACGACCGCGTAAACCCGCCTGGGCGCCAGGCCTGGCCCATGGCCCGGCCAAGTCGATCTCTGCGTGGCTCAATGGCGGCTTAAGGCCGCGCCGCCACCCGGACCGGTAGAATGACCCGTGGCTGAACCTGAGCGCCCCGGCGCTCGTACACGGCATAAAAGGCCCCTTGCGGGGCTTGCACATACCGTCGCCCCCGCACGGGGGCGACGCTAACATCGCCCCGGCCTGACCGGTCAGCGGGGCGGCGCAACAGGACGCACGCCGTCACCGCGTTCCCCGTTACACGGCCTCGGCGCGTGGAGGAGGCCTCAGGCACTGTGACCAAACAGGTCCAGAAACTCGACCGCGTCATCATCAGGTTCGCCGGGGACTCTGGCGACGGCATGCAGCTAGCGGGTGACCGATTTACCCAGGAGACGGCCGCATTCGGCAACGACCTGTCCACGTGGCCCAACTTCCCGGCGGAGATCCGGGCCCCGGCCGGCACCCTGCCGGGGGTGTCCAGCTTCCAGCTCCACTTCGCCGACCACGACATCCTGACGCCGGGCGACGCGCCGGACGTGCTGGTGGCGATGAACCCGGCGGCGCTCAAGGCGAACCTGTCCGACCTGCCGCGCGGGGCGGACATCATCGCCAATACCGACGAGTTCACCAAGCGCAACCTGACCAAGGTGGGCTACGAGGCCAGCCCGCTGGATGACGGCTCGCTGGGCGCCTACCAGGTGCACGCCATCCCGATCACCTCGGTCACGGTGAAGGCGCTGGAGCAGTTCGACATGACCCGCAAGGACGCCGAGCGGGCCAAGAACATGTTCGCGCTCGGCCTGCTGTCCTGGCTGTACAACCGGCCGGTCGAGGGCACCATGCGGTTCCTGGAGTCCAAGTTCGCGACCAAGCCGACGATCATGGCCGCCAACAAGGCGGCCTTCCAGGCGGGCTGGAACTACGGCGAGACCACCGAGGCGTTCTCGGTCCAGTACGAGGTCAAGCCGGCCACGCTGGCCCCCGGTACGTACCGGAACATCACCGGCAACGCGGCGCTGGCCTACGGGCTGGTCGCGGCCTCCCGCCGGTCGCAGCTGCCGCTGTTCCTGGGCGCTTACCCGATCACCCCGGCCTCGGACGTGCTGCACGAGCTGTCCAAGCTCAAGCGGTTCGGAGTGCGCACATTCCAGGCCGAGGACGAGATCGCCGGCGTGGGCGCGGCCCTGGGCGCGTCGTTCGGCGGCGGCCTGGGCGTGACCACGACCTCGGGCCCCGGCATGTGCCTCAAGGCGGAGACGATCGGCCTGGCCCCCTCGGTGGAGCTGCCGCTGATCATCTGCGACATCCAGCGGGCCGGGCCGTCCACGGGCATGCCGACCAAGACCGAGCAGGCCGACCTGCTGATGGCGTTGTTCGGCCGCAACGGGGAGTCGCCGGTGGCGGTCCTCGCGCCCTCGACCCCGGCTGACTGCTTCGACACCGCGATCGAGGCGGTGCGCATCGCGGTCAAGTACCGGACGCCGGTGATCATCCTGTCCGACGGGTACCTGGCCAACGGGTCGGAGCCGTGGCGCATCCCGGATGTCGGCGGGCTGCCCCGGCTGCGGGACGAGTTCTCGTTCGCGACCCCGCCCTCCGGTGCGGGCCCGGAGGACTTCCTGCCCTTCCAGCGCGATCCGGTGACGCTGGCCCGGCCGTGGGCCATCCCCGGCACGCCCGGCCTGGAGCACCGGATCGGCGGCATCGAGAAGGCCGACGTGAGCGGCACGATCTCCTATGACCCGGACAACCACGACCGGATGGTCCGGCTGCGCCAGGCGAAGATCGACGGCATCGCGGCCGACATCGGCCCGCTGGCGGTAGACGACCCGGACGGCGATGCGCGGGTGCTGGTGCTGGGCTGGGGCTCGACCTTCGGCTCCATCGGCGCCGCGGTGCGCCGGGTCCGGCTCGCCGGCGGCAAGATCGCCCAGGCCCACCTGCGGCACCTGTCGCCGTTCCCGGCCAACCTCGGCGACGTGCTCGCGGCCTACGACCGCGTCCTGGTCCCCGAGATCAACCTGGGTCAGCTCGCCCTGCTGCTGCGGGCCCGCTACCTTACCGATGTCATCTCCTACAACCGGGTCCGCGGCCTGCCGTTCCGCGCTTCCGAACTGGCCGCCGTCATCCAGGATGTGATCGAAAATGACTGACCCGCGCCCCGCCCCCCACGGCGACGGGGCCCCGCACCGCAACGGACCGGGCGCTGAGGAGTTCGCGGCCGGGCCGCACCGGCTGGCCTCGCTGACGCTGGTGCCCTTGGCCGACGAGAAGCAGTCGGCCAAGGAGTTCAAGTCCGACCAGGAGGTGCGCTGGTGCCCCGGCTGCGGGGACTACGCGATCCTGGCCGCCTTCCAGTCGTTCCTGCCCGAGCTGGAGATCCCCAGGGAGAACCTGGTCATCATCTCGGGCATCGGCTGCTCGTCGCGGCTGCCGTACTACGTGAACAGCTACGGCATGCACTCGATCCACGGGCGGGCGCCGGCCATCGCGACCGGCCTGGCCTCGTCCCGGCCGGACCTGTCGGTGTGGGTGATCACCGGCGACGGCGACGCGCTGTCCATCGGCGGCAACCACCTGATCCACGCCCTGCGCCGCAACGTCAACCTCAAGATCCTGCTGTTCAACAACCGGATCTACGGCCTGACCAAGGGCCAGTACTCGCCCACCTCCGAGCAGGGCAAGGTGACCAAGTCGACGCCGTTCGGCTCGCTGGACACGCCGTTCAACCCGGTCTCGCTGGCGCTGGGCGCCGAGGCCAGCTTCGTGGCCCGGACGATTGACTCGGACCGCAAGCACCTGAGCAGCGTGCTGCGGGCGGCGGCCGACCACAAGGGCGCCGCGTTCGTGGAGATCTACCAGAACTGCCCCATCTTCAACGATGACGCGTTCGCCCCGGTGACCTCGCCCGGCGCCAGGGACGAGCACCTCATCAGGCTGGAGCACGGGGAACCAGTTCGTTTCGGAGCCAATAACAGCCAGGCGCTGCGGTTCAGCCGCTACGGGTCACTGGAGACCGTGCCGACCGCCGACGCCGATGAGGCGACGCTGCTCACGCACGACGCGCACGCCCCCGACCCCTCCTACGCATTCGCGCTGTCGCGGCTGGATGACTCGGGCTTCGCCCACGCGCCCATCGGGGTGTTCCGGCAGGCCCCGCGGGCCAGCTACGACGAGCTGATGTCGGCGCAGATCGAGGGCGCGCGCGAGCAGCAGGGCGACGGCGACCTGGCGGCGCTGCTGGCGGGCAGCGACACCTGGCAAGTCGGCTAGCGCCACGGCGAGCGGGGATGTCGCTGAGCGTCCGGGTCGACCGGTCCGGGCCGGTCACCACCGTCATCCTGGACCGGCCCGAGGTCCGCAACGCGGTTGACGGGCCGACCGCGGCCGCGCTGGCCGAGGCGTTCGCCGACTTCGAGGCGGACCACGACGCGGCGGTGGCGGTGCTGTTCGGCGCGGGCGGCACGTTCTGCGCGGGCGCTGACCTCAAGGCGGTCGGCACGCCGCGGGGCAACCGCACCGAGCCGGACGGGCCGGGTCCCATGGGCCCGACCCGGATGCGGCTCAGCAAGCCGGTCATCGCGGCCGTCGCGGGCTACGCGGTGGCGGGCGGGCTGGAGCTGGCCCGGTGGTGCGACCTGCGGGTGGCCGAGGAGGATGCGGTCTTCGGCGTCTTCTGCCGCCGCTGGGGCGTCCCGCTGATCGACGGCGGCACGGTGCGGCTGCCGCAGGTCGTCGGCCTGGGCCGGGCCATGGACCTGATCCTGACCGGCCGGGCCGTGCCCGCGACCGAGGCGCACGAGATGGGCCTGGCCAACCGGGTCGTCCCGGCGGGCACCGTGCGCAAGGCGGCCGAGCAGCTGGCCCGCGAGATCGCCGGGCTGCCGCAGGCCTGCCTGCGTAGCGACCGCGCCTCGGCGCTGGACGGCGTGTCGATGAGCCACGACGACGCGATGGCCAGCGAGTTCAGGTACGGGCTGGCCACGCTGAGCGATCCGGCCGTGATCGTGGGCGTGTCCCGTTTCCGCGGCGGCGCGGGCCGGGGCGGCAGCCCGGCCTGAGCTGGTTGGACGCCGCCGTCAACCGAAGATCCAGATCAGCCGTCTCACTCCTGATGCAGCCGTGCCCGAATGCGGGCCAGGGTGGCGAAGGAGCACAACATGGGCGGCAGACACTATCTGAGGATTTCCGCGCTGGCGGTAGCGGGCGCCATGGCAGCGGGCACGGCGGCGGGGCTGGCCGCCGCGCCCGCAGCCCCCGCCCTGGCCAGCACCGGCTCAGTCAGCACGAGCTCGGCCAGAACCGACGTGGCCAGCAGGCAGATCTGCGTCTCGAAGGCACACCCCAAGCTGGCCGCCCGGCTGTCCCGCCGGATCACCGGTGCGGTGCGCGGGCGGCGGGGCGAGATCGGACTGGCCGCGGCCGACGCCAAGCTGGGCCTGACCTGCTCGCTCAACGCGAGCGCGCATTTCTACGCGGCCAGCGTCATCAAGGCCACGATCATCAGCGCGCTGCTGCTCAAGGAGGGCGGGGTCGGCCACCTGAGCGCGCGGCAGCACACGCTGGCCTGGGAGATGATCACTGAGTCCGACAACGACGCGGCCACCGCGCTGTGGAACCAGGTCGGCATCTCCGGCATGCAGCACTTCCTGAACCGGGCCCGGATGACGCACACCGAGCTCAGCGACGCCTGGGGCCTGACCCTGATCACCGCGCGCGACGAGGTGACGCTGCTCAAGCTGCTGACCAGCCGCGGGCGGGTGCTCAGCACCCCGTCGCGCCGGTACGCGCTGTACCTGATGGCCCACGTCGAGGCGGGCCAGCGCTGGGGAGTGCCCGCGGGCGCGCCGCGCAAGGTGACCGTGCACGTCAAGAACGGCTGGCTGCCCTACCCGGTCCAGTGGAACATCAACAGCATCGGCGCCTTCACCGGCCCCGGCATCACCTATCAGGTCGCCATGCTGACCAGCGATAATCCGAGCATGTCCTACGGGATCGCCACCATCCAGGGGGCCTGCAAGTACCTCAACTGGAACCTGGCGGCGTTTTGACCGCTGCGGCCTTTCCGGACTGGCGGTACGCGCCCAACATCGGCGGGCACCCGCAGGTCTACGAAGCCGAGAACCGGGCCCTGGACCAGGCCGGCCACGTGCTCGACGCGTTGTGGCGACTGGCCCCGTGGGCCGGGAAGACCGTCGTCGACCTGGGCTGCGGGACCGGGTACTGGCTGGCCAGGTACGCCGAGCAGGCCGGCCGGGTGATCGGCGTCGAGCCCGCGGCCGGCCTGCGCGGCCG
>JBOHCO010001319.1:0-3129 GCA_050698895.1 Streptosporangiaceae bacterium | reverse complement strand
ACCCGGGCCTGGGTTCCGGGGTCCTACCTGCCATGAGGCAGAGCGCAACATGCACGTAGCAAGCGCCTCCCGTTTCGGAATGGAGCCAGGAGGCGCTTTTCAATACTGGCCGATAATCGCCGCCATCAGACGACGAGTTCGCCCTCAATTCGCCGCCTGGTCGGCGGCGGCCTGGCTGGCGGCGGCCTCCTCGGCCAGGATCGGCGCGGCCGAGGTCACCGCGTGGATGCCCAGCACGCTGGCGATCTCCATGACCTCGAGGATCTCCTGCGCCGTCGCGCCGTAGCCCACCGCGTTCTCGATGTGCAGCTTCAGGCCCTTGACGTACAGGTGCGTGGCCGCCGTGTCGAACGCGATGTAGATGAACTCCTTGATCTTCGGCTCTAGGGTGCCGTGCCGCCACGGGTGCGCGGAGAAGTCGGTGTAGGCCGCGAACAACTCGGGGTCCAGCTCGAGCATCTCGTCCCAGAACGAGTGCCAGTACCCGCGCGTCTTGGTGAACTCGGCCTTGACCTCCTCCTGATAGTCGGTGAGCGGGGCCGGGCCGCTGCGCAGGCCCTTCTCCTCCAGCACCTCGACCAGGATCGGCACGCCGATGTTCATGGCGTGGATGCCCAGCGTGGCGGCCAGTTCCAGCACTTCCATGATCTCCTGCGGCGTGGCCCCCAGGGCCAGCGCGGCCCGGATGTGCTGCCGGGCGCCGGGCAGGTACATGTGCGTGGCGTTGGCGTCGACCGCGATGTAGATGAACTCCTTGACCTTGTCGTCCAGGTGGTTCTTCCGCCACGGCACGGCGGAGAAGTTCAGGTAGCTGGCCAGGAACTCCGGGTCCAGCTGGAGGACCGACTCCCAGCTGTCGGACCAGGCGCCGCGCACCCGGATGAACTCGTCCTTGATCTCCTGCTGGCGGGTGGTCAGCGACATGAGCTACTCCTGGCTGATCGGCGTGCGGGGGTGGCGGTTGCGGGTGGCCGGCTAGCCGAGGACCGTCGCGATGTGGGCGGCCGCGCCGTCCAGCGCCGGGTGCCGGTCCCGGACCCGGCCGTCGTGGCCCGGGATCACCTCGGCGCCCGTCTCCGCGGCCAGCTTGTTGATGAACGCCAGCGCCGCCTTCATCTGCTCCAGCGAGGTGAACGCGAAGAACGGCCACTCGTTCTCGATCTGCTCGTAGAAGTGCGCCGCGTCCGCCGCGAGGATCTTCGGTCCGCTCGCGCTGTCCACCAGCGTGAGCAGCTCACCGGGGCAGTGCCCGCCCACCGGGTAGACCGTGATGCCGGGGTAGACCTCGGTCTCCGCGCCGATCAGCCGCAGGCGGCCCTCCTCCTGCGCGCGCCTCACGACCTCCAGGTGCTCGACGATCGTGAACTCGCCCGCCAGGTCGTCGCGGTCCCACTTGCCGAACCAGTAGTCGTACTCCGCCTGCCCCGAGACGACCTGCGCGTTCGTGAACAGCCGCAGGTAGCCGATGTGGTCGTAGTGGAAGTGCGAGGTGATCACCGTGTCCACCGTCGCCGGGTCGATGCCCAGCAACTCCAGCCCGTCCGGCGTCGGCATCACGCTGATCTCGCCCAGCCAGTCCCTGGCCGCGACGTCGTAGCCGGTGTCCAGCAGGATCGTGGCGTCCGGCGCCCTGATGACCCAGAAGTTGTACTCCATGTGCAGGTCGCCGTCCGGCTGCCCGTACTGCTCGTACTCGTGCAGCACCAGGCTCTTCTGCGTGACCCGCTCCGCGTACTTGACCTGGATGACGTTCAGGGCGGACTCCGGCACGGCTACTCCTCGGCGGCTCACGGGCAGGTCTCAGTTGAGCGGTCTGACTATATGACTGTCTGACAAACTTGCCAAGACTTGACGTCGAGATGCGTTCGGCCGGCGTGCGGTGGCCCGGGCACACTCAGCGCACACCGCGCGGTGCCCCCGCGCACCAGCCCCAGCAGGCCGCGAGCCGACCTGCCGCGCGCCCCTCCCGCATGCCGCCACCCCCATACCGCCGGCCACCCCCCGCGCGCCTCATCCACCTCGCTCGCCCCAATGTTCCCGCCCCCCGGAGCTCGCGAACGACGTGGCTGGCCCTTTCACGTCGCTAGAGCGACGTGGGTGGCCCTTTCACGTAGTTACTCGCCACGCTCGGCCGGAGTCTGCGCCACGGGTTAGCTTGCGACTGAGTCTGACGGGGCGGAGGTGACGCGAGGGGGCCTGAGGCGGGGTCGGGCGATCCCGGCGCGGGGTCAGGTGAGCAGGGCCGGGTCGTCGTTGGCCAGCTGGTCCATGCCCGTCCGGGCCGCGTTGCGGACGTGCTCGGCGCACAGCCGCGCCGCCTCGCCGGCGTCCCTGGCCGCGATGGCCTTGGCCAGCGTCTGCACCTCGGCCATGCTCTCCATCGGCCGGCCTTCGTGGGTCAGCGACCGGGCCCGCAGCAGCGAGACCCTGGCCTGCAGCGACGACAGCATCGTGGCCAGGATCGCGCTGTCCGCGCCATCCACCAGCACGTCGTAGAACCGGGACTTCACGTTGAGGATCTCGCGGATCGGCTGCCCGCTGACCGTGGCCTCGCGCAGTGCGTCCACCGCGCTGGCCAGCCGCTCCAGGTACTCGTCGCCGGCCCGCTCCACGAACCGCCGGACCAGCAGCGACTCGATCGCCGCGCGGGCCTCGTAGATGTCCGCCGCCTCCTGGAGTGAGATCGACGCCACCACCGCGCCGCGCTGCGGGATGACCGTGACCAGCCCCTCGGCCTCGAGCTCGCGCAGCGACTCCCGCACCGTGGCCCGCGACACCTGGAGCCGGTCGACCAGCTCGCGCTCGACCAGGCGCTGCCCGGGCGGCAGCTCGCGCTCGACGATGGCCTGCCGCAGCGCGCTGGACACCTGATCGCGCAGCGGCGCGGCCACCCGGCTCATCTGCGGCGCCGGCCATCGACGACCCGGAAACCCGTCGCCACTCTCGGTCATAGTCAGCCGCCTTATCCAGTCTGTCGGCAGCCGTCGGCGACGCGGGCGACCGCGATCGCCGGCGCCGATCCCGGCACGTGGGTCCGCACAGCGGCCCACGATCAGGGTACGGGCTGCCGGTTCCCGGTCAAGGCAGCCAGGGCTGCGGACCGGTCCCGCCCGGCGCCCGGCCCGGCAC
>JBOHCO010001318.1:0-1628 GCA_050698895.1 Streptosporangiaceae bacterium | reverse complement strand
TGCCTGACCCGAGCCGGGCCCCCGGACCGGTCGAGGGGCCGGCCGAGGGGCCGGCCGGGGGGCCGGCCGAGGGGCCGGCCGACCGGGCCGAGCACTGGCCGGTCGCCGACTCCGAGGAGCTGGCCCGGGGCAAGCTGCTGCGCCTGCGCCGGGACGCCGTGCTCGTGCCCGACGGCTCGGTGGCCAGCCGGGAGGTCGTCGAGCACCCCGGTGCCGTGGCCATCCTGGCGCTCGACGAATCCGACCGGGTGCTGCTGATCCGCCAGTACCGGCACCCGGTCGGCGCCGAGCTGTGGGAGATCCCGGCCGGCCTGCGGGACGTGGCCGGCGAGCCCGTCCGCCAGACGGCCGAGCGCGAGCTGCTGGAGGAGACCGGCTACCGGGCGTCGGACTGGCGCGTGCTGGCCGATTTCTTCTCCTCGCCCGGCTTCAGCACCGAGCGGCTGCGCATCTTCCTGGCCCGCGGGCTGACCGAGGTGCCGGCCGTCGAGCGGCGCTACGTGCCCGAGGCCGAGGAGGCCTACCTGACCGTGGCGTGGGTGCCGCTCGAGGACGCCGTCCGGCGCTTTCTCGCAGGTGACATGCACAACGGAGTGGCCGGGGTGGGTATCTTGTCCGCGTATGCCGCCCGGCGGGACGGGTATGCCGCCTTGCGCCCGACGGGCGCTCCGGAGACCCTGTAGCCATCGCGGTGTGTGCGCGGAGGGGGAATCGCTCGGTAATGGGGCCGGGTAGCCCCCAGTGACGAGGGAGGACCCGCGGTCATGAAGGTCGGCGTACCCAAGGAAGTAAAGAATCACGAGTATCGCGTGGCGATCACGCCGGCTGGCGTGCACGAGCTGGTCAGAGCCGGGCACGAGGTCTTCCTGGAGCAGGACGCGGGGACCGGCTCGGCCATCCCCGACGCCGACTTCGTCGCCGCGGGCGCGCGCATCCTGCCGACCGCCGACGACGTGTGGCAGGCCGGCGACCTGATCCTGAAGGTCAAGGAGCCGGTCAAGGAGGAGTACCACCGGATGCGCAAGGGGCAGGTGCTGTTCACCTACCTGCACCTGGCCGCCAGCCGTGAGTGCACCGACGCGCTGCTCGGCGCCGGGGTCACCGCCATCGCCTACGAGACGGTGCAGCTGCCCGACCGCACGCTGCCGCTGCTGGCCCCGATGTCGGAGGTGGCGGGCCGGATGGCGCCGCAGGTCGGCGCCCACCACCTCCAGCGCGACGGCGGCGGCCGGGGCGTGCTGATGGGCGGGGTGTCCGGCGTGTACGCGGCCAAGGTGGTCGTGCTCGGCGCGGGCGTGTCGGGCATGAACGCGGCCGCTATCGCGCTGGGCATGCAGGCCGAGGTGCTGCTGGTCGACCTCAACGTCGCCCGGCTGCGCCAGGCCGACGCGATCTACCAGGGGCACTGCCAGACCGTGGCCTCCAACGCCTACGAGATCGAGCGCGCGGTCATCGACGCCGACCTGGTCATCGGCGCCGTTCTGGTGCCCGGCGCAAAGGCTCCCAAGCTGATCAGCAACGAGCTTGTCTCGCGGATGAAGACCGGAGCGGTGCTGGTCGACATATCGATCGACCAGGGCGGCTGCTTCGAGGACTCCCGGCCCACCACCCACGCCGACCCTACCTAC
>JBOHCO010001317.1:0-1915 GCA_050698895.1 Streptosporangiaceae bacterium | reverse complement strand
CGTGAAGGCGGCCGGCCCGGCCCAGCGTCCGCGCAGCCGGCCCCCGAGCCGCACCGAGGCCATTCGCGCGGAGCCCAGCCGGCCGGAGCCGAACTCGGCTAGCACCACGCCCAGCACCGTGAAGGCGGCCGGCCCGGCCCAGCGTCCGCGCAGCCGGCCCCCGAGCCGCACCGAGGCCATTCGCGCGGAGCCCAGCCGGCCGGAGCCGAACGCGGCTACCACTGCGCCATTGAGCTGGTCACCGCCCGCCCCCTCCCGCAGCCCGGGTCGTCCCCCCGTCACATGACCTATATCTCATCTTCACCGACAATTCCGGCGGGCTGGGGAGCCTTGGTCATCTGGTGACTGTTAGCGGGCGCGCCTGCCGTACGCGGTCGGCTAGCCGGCGGCTAGCTGGCGTCGTCGGCCGGCGGGACGGCCGGGAACCCGAACGCGCCAACCAGCTCGGGGAAGCCGAAACTGGTAATGCGCGAGATGCCCTCGGCAGTCGCGGTGAGCACCACGATGCCGTAGGGCAGGTAGGCGCCGTCGCGCCCGCGGTACCAGGCGGCGACGGCCGGCTGGCCGTTCGCGCTGGTCGGCCGCATCCGCCAGTGGCCCGGCGAGCCCAGCACATGCGTCGCCATGTAGGGCATGCAGGACCTGATGCCGGCGTACCAGTTGCGCAGCGGCGGCGCCTCCAGCGTCGCGTCCCGGCGCAGCAGTCGCTCCAGCGCCGCGGCGTCGGCGTTCTGGAACGCGGCGATGTACCGGCTGAGCAGCTCGCGATCCTCGGGCTCGGTCAGCTCAGGCACGTGACCCGCGGCCGGGGCCACCTCGCCCGGGCGGGCCCGGGCCCGCTGCAGCGCGCTCTTGACGGCGGCCACCGACATTCCGAGAAGCTCGGCCACCTCGGCGGCCGGCCAGGCCAGCACGTCGCGCGGGATCAGCACGGCGCGCTGGCGCGAGGGCAGGTGCTGCAGGCTGGCGATCAGGGCCAGCCGGACGCTGTCGCGCGTGACGACGATCGCGGCCGGGTCGTTCGCGTCCGGGCTGACCATGGCGTCCGGGATGGGCTCCAGCCACGCGACGGCCGGATCCGAAGGGCCAGGCGGGGCGGACGGGTCAGCGGACGGCGCGCCCAGCCCAGCAGGCAGCACTCGCCGGCTGTGGTGCTGCCGGGCGGTCAGGCACGTGTTGGTGGCGATGCGGTAGAACCAGGCCCGCTCGGACGAGCGGGCCTCGAACGAGCCGAACGAGCGCCAGGCGCGCACATACGTCTCCTGCACCGCATCCTCGGCGTCATCCTCGGCGTCGGCCAGCGAGCCGAGCATGCAGTAGCAGTGCGCCAGCAGTTCGCGCCGGTAGCGCTCGGCGCGACGGATGAACTCGTCGCTGGGCGACGCGTTCCCGATCACGCCCGGCATCCCGCACCCTCTCGTGTCGCCGGCCGCTTAGAACGTACCTGACCGAGCCGATTCCTTATCCGGACCCACCGGGTCTGCCTTAGTGACGGTGCCGAGCGGCCCGTCGATGCCAAACAAGGAGGATGGCCATGCGCAAGCTGAGCGTGTCGACCCTGGTGACGCTGGATGGTGTCATCCAGGATCCGGGCGGGTTCGGTGAGACCGAGCAGGGCGGCTGGGGGAGCCCGTACTTCACCGCGGACGCGCAGCAGAATGCTCTGGAGCACCTGCAGGCGGCCAGATCCCCAAGCTGGTCGCGTCGAGGACGCCGACCGGGCCGCTGCCGTGGAATGCGACCGCCATCGACGGCGACGTGGCCGCCGAGATCGCCCGGCTCAAGCGGGAGCCGGGCGGGGACATCGAGGTGTACGGCAGCGCCACGCTGGTGCAGACCCTGATGCGGCACGACCTGATCGATGAGTACCGGGTCGCGGTGCACCCGATCGTGCTCGGCGGCGGGACGCAGTTGT
>JBOHCO010001316.1:0-5830 GCA_050698895.1 Streptosporangiaceae bacterium | reverse complement strand
GCGTACTGGGCCAGCGCGGCCTGGGCCGGCGCGTAGTTGAACCGGCCGTAGTCAGCCGAGGCCGTCTTGCCGATCGGCGCCGACAGCGAGTAGTCCATCCAGTTGTCGAAGTAGAAGTACGGGCTGGTGCCCTGCTGGCCCCAGTGGATGGCCGCGGTGAAGTTGCCGGAGTTGAGGTTGGCGGTCCACACGTTCGGCCCGTTCGGGCCGCCTTCGCCCTCGACCTTGGTGTCGAAGCCCTGGGCGTTGAGCTGCTTGACGATGAGCTGGGAGTCCTCGTAGTAGTCGCTGTAGCTGACCGGGTCCATGATCGAGAAGGTGATCTTCTGCCCGTTCTTGGCCCACTTGCCGCCGACCTTCTTCCAGCCGTCGGCGGTCAGGATCGAGCTGACCTTCTTGGCGTCGCTGGTCGTGGGCAGGTCACTGGACAGGGACGGGGCCAGGAAGGACTTGTCGACCGGGAGCAGCAGGCCGCTGGAGGTGGTGTCGGGCGGCTCGTTGCCGGACTCGCCGTCGGTGGACAGCTGCTGGCGGTCGACGGCGTAGCTGACCGCCTGGCGCACGGCCGGGTCGTTCAGCGGCTTCTTGGTCGTGTTGAACCACAGGCCGACCACGTTGTTGTCGCTCATGTACGGCGCGGTGCTCAGCCAGGTGTGGTTGTCCGGGCTCTTGGCCAGGTAGTTCGACTGCACGCCGGTCATGGAGTTGCCGGCCCAGTCGATGGCGCCGCTGGCCACCGGGGTGACCAGGTTGGCGTTGCTGGTGTAGGAGGGGAAGTCCACCTCGGGCACGTGCAGGCTGGACTTGGCGTAGTAGTGGGGGTTCGGCGTCATGGTGAACCCCTGCGGGCTGAACTTGCCCAGCACGAACGGCCCGGTGCCGACCGGCGTCGGGTCCTTGAACGTGGCCGGGTTGCTCAGCGACCCCCAGATGTGCTGCGGCACGATCTGGGTCTCCAGGATCAGCGGCAGGCTGGCGTACTGCGGCGCGGTGAAGGTCAGCGTGGCCGTGTTCCCGGACCCGGTGGCGCTGGCCGGCACCGGGGTGGCCGGGACGTTCAGCGCCGGGAACTTCTTGATCAGGCTGAAGGTGAACGCGACGTCGGCCGCGCTGAACGGCTTGCCGTCGCTCCACTTCACGCCGGACCGGGTGGTGATGGTGAGGGTCTTGCCGCCGCCGGACCAGGCATAGCTCATGCCCAGCTCCGGGATCGGGGCCTGGGTCGGGTCGAGGGTGTTGTAGACGAACAGCGGCTGCTGGTACAGGTCCACCGCGTGGGTGGTGTAGCCGGTCGAGGTGGACTGGAACGGGTTGAAGGTCTGGGTCATGGGCGACAGGGCGGTGGTCTCGATGACGAGCGGCTTGCCGGTCGCCGTCGAGCCCTTCGATCCGCCACTGCTTGAGCCGCCGCACGCCGCTATCCCCAGGGTGAGGACCGCGGCCGCGGCCATGCTGCTTACCAGGCGTTGTTTCATTGCTTAAACTCCGTGTTGCCCGGCCGGCTGATCGCCGGCCTGCTGTCAAGGACCGTTGCGGGATCTGTCATCGGGCGGTAGATGGCTGGCCGGGCCCAAACCCGGCCTGCCTGGTGTGGTGCTGGCGCGCGAGGACCACTAGGCGGTATCCGGGGTCATCTCGCCTCCTTCTCGGGGTCCTGGTCGGGTTCCTGGTTGGGGGAGTGCAGCCAGCAGGCGGCACTGTGGCGAGCATCTTTGTTAATCGTTTCCTCGCTGGTAGCAGCGGGGAGCATGGGCGGGATCTGCTCGGCGCAGACCTCCATGGCGTGCGGGCAGCGCGGGTGGAAGCGGCAGCCCGCCGGCGGGGTGACCAGGCTGGGCGGCGCGCCCCGGCTGTGCGGCACAGCGCGGCCGCGCAGCACGGGAGACCCTGTGCGCTCGGGGTCCGGGGCCGCGCTGAGCAGGAGCTGGGTGTAGGGGTGGGCCGGGTGGTCGGTGACCACCTCGACCGGCCCCGACTCCACGACCTGGCCCGCGTACATGACGATGACCTCGTCGGCCAGGTAGCGGGCCGAGGCGATGTCGTGGGTGATGTACAGGATGCCCAGGCCGTCATCGTCGCGCAGCCCGCCGAGCAGGTTGAGCAGGCCGAGGCGGATGGACACGTCGAGCATGGACACGGGCTCGTCGGCCAGCAGCACCCGGGGCCGCACGGCCAGGGCCCGGGCGATGGCCACCCGCTGGCGCTGCCCGCCGGACAGCTCGTGCGGGTACTTGCGCAGGTACTGGCTGCCCGGGGTGAGCGCGACCCGCTCCAGCAGGCCGGTGATCACCTCGTCCAGCTCGCCCCGCCGGGCCAGCCCGTGGGCCAGCAGCGGCCGGGCCAGGTGGTAGCGCACGTCGTGGACCGGGTTCAGCGACGCGAACGGGTCCTGGAGCACCATCTGGACCTGGCGCGTGTACGGGCGCCGGGCGCCGGAGGCGGCCTGCCCGTCCAGCAGCAGGTCCCCGGCGGTCGGGGAGATCAGCCGGGCCAGCATCCGGGCCAGCGTGGACTTGCCCGAGCCGCTCTCGCCGACGACGGCGGTGACCCGGGCCGGGGCCAGGGCCAGCGAGACGTCCTCGACGGCGTGCACCACGGTGCCGCCTGGCTTGGCGCCGAGCCGCCTGGCCCGGCCGGCCCGGGGGGTCCGGAGCGTGGCGAAGTGCTTGGTCAGGTGGCGGGCCTCGAGGATCGGCACGGGCGTGGTCACAGCGTGCTCCCAGCTATGCCTATGCGGTCGGGCTCGGGCTCGGGCCGGCCCGGCTCGGGCCGGGCCAGCGGGCCGGGAACCGTCGCGGTCCCGTCGTGCAGCCAGCAGGCCACCACCCGGTCCGCGCCGGCCCGCGGCGGGGCCAGGGCCGGGGCGGCGGCGGCGCAGCGGTCCAGCGCGAACTCGCAGCGCGGGTGGAACACGCACCCGGCCGGCAGCTCGCGCAGGTCGGGCGGGGAGCCGGGGATGCCGGTCATCCGCCGCCGCGGGCCGTGCAGGCCGGGGAACGAGCTGAGCAGCCCCAGCGTGTACGGGTGGCGCGGGGCGCGGAACAGCGCGGTCGCCTGGGCCTGCTCCACCACCCGCCCCGCGTACATCACCGCGATGGTGTCGGCGATCTCGATCAGCAGCGACAGGTCGTGGGTGATGAACAGGATGGCGAAGCCGAGCCGGTCACGCAGCTCAGTCAGCTCCTCCAGGATCTCCCGCTGGGTGACCACGTCCAGCGCCGTGGTCGGCTCGTCCATGATCACGACCTGCGGCTCCAGCCCCAGGGCCATCGCGATCATGACCCGCTGCCGCATGCCGCCCGACAGCTGGTGCGGGTAGCTGCCGAGCCGGTCGGCGCCGATGCCGACCATGTCCAGCAGCTCGGCCGCCCTGGCCCGCCGCTCGCGCGGGCTCATGTCGGGCCGGTGGGCCCGCAGCGCGTCGGTGAGCTGGGTACGGATGGACATCACCGGGTTGAGCGCGCTCATCGCGCTCTGCATGACCAGCGAGATCTGGGACCACCGCAGGATCCGCAACAAGGGCTCGCCGGCCTCGAGCATGTCCACCGGCGGGCCGCTGGGCCGGGCGAACCGCACCTCGCCGCCGGTGATCACGCCGGGCGCACGCAGCAGCCGGGTGATCGCGAACGCCAGGGTGGACTTGCCGGAGCCGCTCTCGCCGGCCAGGCCGAGGACCTCGCCGCGGTGCAGGACCAGGTCGGCATCGGCCACCGCGTGCACCGCGCCGGGCCCGTAGCCGTAGTCCACGCACAGGCCGCGGGCCTCCAGCAGCAGGTCACTCATCGCCGCCGCCGGGGGTCGTGGCCGCGCTGCGGGTCACCGGGGTCAGGCCGAGCACGTACCGGCGCGGCGGCCGGGGGCCGGTCCGGCGGCGCCCCCGCGTCCTGGTCAGCCCGGCCGCCCGCAGCCGGGGGTTGATGAACTCGTCGATGCCGAAGTTCAGCAGCGCCAGCGCGGTGCCCAGCAGGGCCACGGCCAGGCCGGGGGGCACGAACCACCACCAGTAGCCGCTGGTCTCGGCGTTGGCGAGCTGCGCGTAGAAGAGCATGCTGCCCCAGCTCCAGTTGTCGGGATTGACCAGCCCCAGGAAGGCCAGCGCGGTGTAGGTGCCCACCCCGTACAGCACCGTGAACAGGAACGACGAGGCCACCACCGGGGTCAGGTTGGGCAGGATCTCGGTCGTGATGATCCGCCAGCCGCGCTCGCCGATGAGCCGGGCCGAGTCGACGTAGTCCCGGCTGCGCAGGGACAGGGTCTGCGCGCGCAGCACCCGCGCCCCCCAGGCCCAGCCCGTGACCGCGATCGTCAGCCCGATGATCAGGTCGTCGTTGGTGCCCGAGGAGCGCAGGAAGCCGAACAAGATGATCAGCAGCGGCAGCGCCGGCATGACCAGGAAGATGTTGGCCAGCATGGACAGCAGGTCGTCGGCCAGGCCGCCGAAGTAGCCGGCCGTCACCCCGACCAGCACCGACAGCGCGGTGGCCACCAGCCCGGCCAGGAAGGCGACCAGGAACGTGCTGCGGCCGCCGCTGAGCAGCTGGGAGAACACGTCCTGCTGGAGCGCGGTCGTGCCCAGCCAGTGCGCCGCCGACGGCGGCAGCGGGACCGGGGCGTTGTGGAAGCTGGCGTTCGGGTTGTCGGGGGCCAGCAGCGGGCCCACGATGGCCAGCACCGCGAAGCCCAGCAGCAGCGCCAGGCCGGTCAGGATCTTGGGCGACCGGGGCAGCCGGATGGCGCGCTCGCGCCGGGCCGCGGTGCCGCCGGGTAGGGTCGGGCTGGGCAGGTCGCCCTGGGCCACGCTGGTGCCCGCAGTCATGGTCAGGCCTCCTGCCGGGTACGCGGGTCGAGGAACACGTAGACGAAGTCGGCCAGCAGGTTCGCGGCCAGCACCGCGAACGTGATGATCAGGAAGATGCCCTGGAGCAGCGCGTAGTCGCTGTCCTCCACCCCGTTGACCAGCAGCAGGCCGAGCCCCGGATAGCTGAAGACGATCTCGGTGAGCAGCGCGCCGGACACGATGAACCCGATGGCCAGCGAGAAGCCCGAGACGCTGGGCAGGATCGCGTTGCGGGCCGCGTACCAGATCACCCGGCGCTGGGGCAGCCCCTTGGCCGCGCCGATCAGGACGTAGTCCTCGTCCATCGTGGTGATCATCACGTTGCGCATCCCGACGATCCAGCCCGCCGCCGAGGCGACCACGATGGTCAGCGCGGGCAGGGCGGCATGGTCGAGCACGTCGCTCACGTAGGTCCAGTCCAGCGCCGGGAAGTCCAGGTTCTGCCGCCCGCCGCCGGAGGGGAACCAGCCCAGCTTGGTCGAGAACAGGTCGATGACCAGGAAGGCCAGGAAGAAGTACGGGGCCGCCTGGAAGAACGTGGTGAGCGGCAGCAGGTTGTCCAGCCAGGTGCCGCGGCGCCAGGCGATCAGCACCCCGAGCAGGGTCCCCAGCGCGAAGCTGATCAGCGTCGCCGTGCCGACCAGGCCCAGCGTCCACGGCAGCGCGGCGCGGATGACGCTGCTCACCGGCTCGAACCCGTTGCTGGTGGAGATGCCCAGGTTGCCGCGCAGCAGGCTGGACCAGTAGTGCATGTACTGGGTCCACAGGCTGGCCTTGGAGCCGCTGCCGAACTGGAGCTCCAGGGACCGGATCGTGGCCTTGGTGATCGTGGCCCCCTGCATCTTGGCCAGCACCGCGGACACCGGGTTGCCGGGGATGATCCGCGGGATGAAGAAGTCGAGGCTGATGGCCACGATCGCGGTGGCGAGGTAGAACGAGATCCTGCGGATGATCATGCGCATGGCCGGCTCCTCACGGTCGACGCTCGCCGGA
>JBOHCO010001315.1:0-1130 GCA_050698895.1 Streptosporangiaceae bacterium | reverse complement strand
CGCGGGAGCCCTGCGGCGGGCCGCCGCGGCTGGCCACGGTGGACGGCGTGCCGGTGCGGGACGCGGCTGTCCCGGCCGGGGCGGGCCGGGTGCCGCAGGCGGTGAGGACCAGCCCCGGCGCGACAGTCAGGGTGACCAGGATCCAGCTCATCCGGCGCGAACGCTGCATGTCGGTCAGACGCGGCCGGACCGCGCCCGGTTCCCGCGGCCCGTGACCGGCGCCCGTGACCGGCGCCCGTGACCGGCGCCCGCCGACCGGCGCCGTGACAGCATGCGGGCATGGAACTGAGCTGCCCGCTGCCGGTGATCGGGGTGGTGCGCACCGGCCACCGGGAGAAGGAGAGCACGCCGATCCAGGCCGGCGCCAACCGGTCCGAGCACGCCGCCCTCGACGTCGCCGGGCGGTACCGGGACGGGCTGGACGGGCTTCAGGGCTTCGACTACGCCGGGCTGATCACCTGGCTCAACCAGCCGGACCAGGCCGGCGAGCCGCCGCTGCGCCAGGTCCCGTTCCTGCTCCGCCGCCAGCGGCGGCAGGTGGGCATCTTCGCCACCCGCGGGCCGCGCCGGGTGAACCCGATCGGGCTGAGCCTGGTCCAGGTGCTGGCCGTGACCGGTGCCACGGTCGAGTTCGCCGGCGTGGACATGCTCGACGGCACGCCGGTCCTCGACCTCAAGCCGTACGTCGCCCGCTTCGACCGCCCGCCCGGCGAGCCGCGCTCCGGCTGGTTCGACGAGGTCACGATCAGCGACGGAGTGACGCCCGGCGAACTTGCGCCGCCCGGCTAGTACCCGGAGACGGTGTAGCACGACGCCGTGGCGCTGATGGCGATCCCGTCGTTGCCGTTCGAGGCGGCGTTCTCCAGGAACCACGGATGGCCGTCGAGGGCCGCGTGGAAGGTGCGCAGCGCCCCGAAGCCGACGCTGCCGACCTGCGGGTCCTTCGTCTGCTCGATGGTCTCGATGTAGGCGGTGTCGCCGCTTTGTGATGAGTCCTGCGGCATCCCGAACGTGAACGAGATGGTGCGGCAGGTGGTCGCCGGGAAGTCGATCAGGTTATTGAACGTCGGATAGATCGAGGATCCGTTGTTATTCACCAGGATCTTGTACTGAAAGACATGGCTGCCGAC
>JBOHCO010001314.1:0-3063 GCA_050698895.1 Streptosporangiaceae bacterium | reverse complement strand
ATGAGCTGGAGGCCGGCCGGCAGCCCGTGGCTGCTGGGTACCGGCAGGGCCAGGGCCGGAAGGCCGGCCAGGTTGATGGGCGCGGTACACCGGGTGTGCCCGCCGGCCTCCGGGTCGGCCACCTTGGCCGGGAAGATGGCCACGGCGGCCATCACCAGCAAGTCGGCCTGGCCGAAGAGCTGATCGAACCGGGTCTGCCAGGTGCGCTGGTAGGCCCGGGCGGGCTCGACCTGCTCGCTGGTCACCGCGGCGGCCTCGATGAGCCGGTCACGGACGAGGGCGCCCAGCTTGGCCCGGCTGTCCGGGTCGGCCAGCAGGCGGCCGTGGCAGCCGATGACCTCGGCGTCCATGATCGAGTAGACGGCCTTGAGCGAGTCGGTCCAGCCGGGCAGGTCCAGCTCGGTGACAGCCATCCCGGCCTGGGCCAGGGCCTGGTCCACGGCGGCGTCGATGACCGGGTCGACGTCGGTCCCCTCGGGCCGCAGCCGCCCGAGCCGGGTGGCCGGGCCGGCGGCCATCGCGAAGCCGGGCTCCAGCAGGGCCATCCCGGTCTCCAGGCCGGCCACGGTGGTGGCCAGCGGGCCGACGGTGTCCAGGCTCGGCGACAGCGGCCACACGCCGGTCAGCGGGATGCGGCCGTGGGTGGTCTTCAGCCCGGTGACGCCGCAGTAGGCGGCCGGGACGCGGATCGACCCGCCGGTGTCCGAGCCGTAGGCGACGTCGGCGTCGCCGGTGGCCACGGCGACGGCCGACCCGCTGGACGAGCCGCCGGGCAGCAGCGCGGGGTCGAGCGGGTTCACCGGAGTGCCGTAGTGCTCGTTGCGGCCCGAGGCGCCGAAGGCCAGCTCGTTGAGGTTGGTCTTGCCGACGATCACGGCGCCCGCCGCGCGGGCGCCGGCCAGGCACGGGGCATCGGCCGCGGCGGGCTCGGCCTGGTCGGCCACGGCTCTGCTGCCAGCGGTGGTCATCATGCCCTCGATGTCGATCAGGTCCTTGACTGCCAGCCGCAGCCCGCGACCGTCGGCGTCCAGCCGGGTGATGTAGGTGCTCATACGGCCAAGCTAACGGTCAGGAAACGAAAGGGCGCGCGGAAACACGACCGCTATGTTAGGGATCCGGGGCCGGACCGGGCGCCTAACGGAACGCGGCCGTAACCGGGGCCAGGCGCCGGACTTCGTCGGGTCCGGCCAGGTCGGGCAGGGCGACGAAGACGGTCCCGACGCCACGCTGGGCCAGCTGGCGGTAGCGATCGATGTGATCGCGGGGCGGGCCGGCGTGGTGCCGGGCGGCGAACGTGGCCGCGGCCACCCGGCCGCGCAGCCGCTCGACGAGGTCGGCCGCGTGCTCCCGGTCGGTGCCGACGACCGGGATGTCGAGCACGGTGACCTGGAGGTCGGCCGGATCACGGCCGGCCTGCGCGCAGTGCTCGCGCAGCACGGCCAGCTTGCGGTCCAGGGTGGCCAGGTCGGCAGGCAGGTTGCAGGCGTCGCCCAGCCGGGCCGCGGTGCGCAGGGTGCGGCGCTCGCCGGAGCCGCCGACGATGATGGGGATGTCGCTCACCGGCCGCGGATAGCACGTCGTCTCGGGCAGCTCGACGTGCTCGCCGTGGTAGGCCCGGGTGCCCGGCTGCCACAGGGCGCGCATCGTCTCGATGGTCCGCTCGAGCTGGTCCAGGCGCTGCGCGGCGGGCGGGAACGGCAGGCCGAACCCGGCGTGCTCCCGGTCCCACCAGCCCGCGCCGAGCCCGCAGAAGGCCCGGCCGCCGGTCAGCACGTCGAGGGTGGCGGCGGTCTTGGCCAGCACCCCGGCCGAGTGGAACGTCACCGGGCTGACCAGCGTGCCCAGCCTCAGGCCGGTGTCCAGCCCGGCCAGCAGGCCGAGCGTCACCCAGGGCTCGGGTATGGGCTCCCAGGCCCGGCCGACCTGCGGGATCTGGATCAGGTGGTCCATCAGCGCCAGGCCGGCGAACCCGGCTTCGCTGGCCGCCGCGCCGACCGAGCGCAGCCACCCGGCTGGGTCTTCTCCCCATCGGAAACGGGACACGTGCAGGATGAAGCTCAGCTCGGCGGCCGGCTCTGGGCCGGGCTGGCTCGCGGAGGTCGCACGGGCGGGCGTGTGCGCGGGCGCGAGCCGGGCCGGACCGGCCTCGACCACGAGGTTCCAGTCCTCGGCGGCCAGCTCATCCCGGACCGCCCGCACCCGGCGGAGCTGGGCGTCGAGCACGGCGGCCGGGACGGCCACGGCGCGGGCCCGGTTGCGCTCGCGGCACAGCCCGGGGTCGGTGTCGAACAGCACGGCCACGGCGGGCAGGCCGCCACGGCGGGCCTGGTCCAGGTAGCCGCGGCGGCGCTCGGGATCCAGGCCCAGGGTGTCGATGACGGTGGCCAGGCCGCGGCGGGTGCGCGCGGCCACGATCTGGTCGAGCAGCGAGAAGGCGTCGGCCGAGGCGTCCAGGTCACGTTCGCCGCTGCCGACCACGGCCCGCAGCCGGTCGGAGGACACCACCTCGGTGGCGCGGTAGTGCGCGGCGGCCCAGTCCGACTTGCCGGAGCCGGACGCGCCGATCAGCACGACGAGCGCGGGATCGGGGATGCGCCGGGCCTGCGCCGGGTCGGCGGCGTCGGTGTCCACGGTCACCAGGGTGGCAGAGCCCTGGCGGGCCCGCCGGGAGCCGGGCTGGTTCAGTCCTGGCCGGGGGCTAGCTGGTCCCTGGCGGGCGGGACCGGGCTGGGCCGCGCAGACACGGGCGCGGCGGGGGCCTCGGTGAACTGCCTGAGTAGGTCGGTGCGCAGGGTGCCGACGTGGATGCCGGCCACCTTGAGCGCCTCGACGGCACCGGAGTCGGGCTGCTCGATGATGCTGAGCAGCAGGTGCCCGGAGGAGACGTGGTCGTGGCGGAACCGGTGGGCGGTGCGCAGGGCCAGGTCCAGGGCGCGGCGGGCGTTCCTGGTCAGCCGCAGGTCGATCGGGACTCCCGCAGCGTGCGACGCCGGGTCGCCGGGCGGGGCGGTTTCTGGGGCCGCGGCGGCGGGCGGCGCGGCTTCGGGGGCGTCGGCCGCGGGC
>JBOHCO010001313.1:0-1153 GCA_050698895.1 Streptosporangiaceae bacterium | reverse complement strand
GCGGCGCCCTGCACGGCGGGGCCGCGCTCGGCGCCGAGGTCATGCTGGGGTCGGCGGCCGGCCCGGCCGACGCCCCCCGCGTCGTCGGCGAGCTGCTCCGCCGCGGCGAGCGGATCCCCGGCTTCGGCCACTTCGTGTACAAGTCCGGCGACCCGCGCGCCCTGCTGCTGCTCCAGGTCATCGCCGAGCACGCGCCCGACTCGCCCCGGCTGGCGGTGGCCAGGGCCGTGGTCGACGAGGTGCACCGGCGGGCGCTGCCCGAGCCCAACATCGACTTCGCGCTGGCCACGCTGGCCGGCGTGGCCGGCATGGTGCCCGGCGCCGGGGAGGCCATCTTCGCGGTGGCCAGGACCGCCGGGTGGATCGCGCACGCCATGGAGGAATACGACCGGAACGCGCCGATCCGGCCGCGGGGCATCTACACCGGCCCGGCCTTCCAGCCCTGACGCCCAGCCCTGACGCCCAGCCCTGACGCGGCGGCGGGAATCAGATCGGCCGGGCGCGCCTTGACCCTTCCGTAGGCCCTCAACCGGGAGACGACATGCCTGTACGCCGCCTCAATCACGCCGTCCTGTACGTCAGGGACCTGGCCGCGACCGTGCCCTTCTACCGCGAGACGCTCGGCTTCGAGGTGCGGATGGAGATTCCGGGGCGGGCCGCGTTCCTGCGCGCCCCTGGCTCGTCCAACGACCATGACCTGGGCCTGTTCGAGGTGGCCGACGGCGCCATCCCCGGCGGCCAGTACCTCGGCCTGTACCACCTGGCCTGGGAGGTCGGCACGCTGGCCGAGCTGGCGCAGACCCGCGACCGGCTGGCCGCGGCGGGCGCGCTGGTCGGGGCCAGCGACCACCGGGTGTCCAAGTCGCTGTACGCCAAGGACCCGAGCGGCATCGAGTTCGAGGTGATGTGGCGGGTGCCGGCCGAGGACTGGGAGCAGGAGACCCGCGAGGGCGCGATGATCGCCCCGCTCGACCTCGAGGCCGAGCTGGCCCGCTGGGGCGACCGGGTCACCGGCGCCGCCGCCGGCTCCGTCACCTGACCCGCGGCCCGGCGGCCTCGCGCCGGACTGGCGCCCCGCGCCGCGATATTCGCGGACGGATTGCCGCGATCATGAACCGCGCCTTCCGGGGGCTTATACCGGGCGGGGCGCGTC
>JBOHCO010001312.1:0-2136 GCA_050698895.1 Streptosporangiaceae bacterium | reverse complement strand
GGGGGAGAATGAGGGCATGGCTGACCTGACTGCGGCTGAGGTGCACGTGCTGGCCACGCTGATGGAGAACCGGCCGATGACGATGGATGAGCTGGCCCGGTCCCTGGCCGACCAGCAGCTGTTCCTGAACTCCGACAGGATCGAGGACACAGCGCGGGGCCTGGTCGGGCCGGGCCTGGTCGAGCTGACCCCCGCCGGCGTGCTCCGCAAGCACCGGCTCACCGCGGCGGGCCGGAACTGGGTCGTCGCCAACAGCACGAGGGCCTGGTGACCCTGGCCTGTTTGACGCCGGCCTGGTGACGCCGGCCTGGTGACGCCGGCCCGGTGACGCCGGTCAGGCGCGGGCGCGGGCCGTGCGCTCGATGAGGTCGGCGGCCGCGCGCAGGCCCTGACGGGCCTGGATCCGGGCCGCGCCGTCGGCCAGCCGGGCCCGCAGCGCGCCGTCGCCGAGCAGCCGGTCGATGGCGCCGTGCAGCTCACCGTCGGTGAAGCCGTAGGTGTCGAGGCGGACGCCCAGGCCTAGCTCGGCCATCCGCTGGGCGTTGTCGTGCTGGTCCCAGAACAGCGGCAGCACGATGGTCGGCTTGCCGAAGTGCAGGGCCTCGGTGGTGGTGTTGTTGCCGCCGTGCGTGATCACCAGGTCGGCCAGGGGCAGGACCGAGGTCTGCGGCACGAACTCGGCGCCCCACATGTTCGGGGCCAGGTCGATCTCGGCGTGCAGCGGGCCCTTGGACACGATGTACCGGTGCGGCGTGTCGGCCAGGCCGCGGATGATCCGGCGCATCAGGTCCACGTCGGCCGAGCCCAGCGAGCCGAGCGAGAAGTAGATGAGCGCGCCCCGCCCGCTTGCGCCCTCGCCGCCCGCCGGCTTGCCGCCCGCCAGCTCCGTGGCCGCCAGCTCGGCGGGCAGGGTGAACGCGGCGTCCGTTTCCCGCACCGAGGAGTCCAGGCGCAGCCAGCCCGGCCCGAGCGGCCGGGACCGCCGGTAGTCGGCCAGCTCGGGGTAGACGTACAGGTTGGCCGCGCCCTCGTGGATGAACTCCAGGTCGGGCAGGGGCGGGGCGCCCAGCCCGGTGACCCAGGCGTCGAACTCGGTCCACAGCGGGCGGTGCACCCGGTCGTACTCGGCCCGGAACTCGGCCCAGCCGGCCTGGTCCGCGGCCGGGTAGCCGGAGAACGCGGGCGGCAGCCCGGGGTCCTTGATCTCCAGCGGCTGGCAGGACACGATCCGCACGAACGGGACGCCCGCGGTCATCAGCGCCGGAAACGCCACCACGTTGTCCTCGACGATCACGTCGGGCGCGACCCTGACGATGATCTCGGTGAGCTGATCGTGGCAGTAGTGCGCGCCGTCGATCAGCTCGGCCCAGACCGGCCTGATCCAGGTGTCGAGCTGCTCGATGGTGGGCTTGCGGAACTCGGGCGCGGTCCGGGCGATGAACTCCTTCCAGAACTGCCCGGCGTCCGGCGCGTCGCCGGGTCCGCCGGCTGCCTCAGCGGGCCGGGCCAGGTCGACGAGGTCCTCGGTGAAGCCCAGCGGCTCGAGCCGTCCGCGCCACGATGCCTCCGCCGCGAACACCACCCGGTGCCCCCGGTGCCGGAGCACATCGCCGATGCCGACGCAGTTGTTCGTCGGGCCGTAGGCGCTCTCCGGCATGAACAAGATCGTCAGCGGCGAGGCGGCCATGGCGAACTCCTTACCAGGGAATGGCTTACCCGGGGGTTTAGTGAGCCGACGGTAGCAGCCACCGGGCGCCGGGTACCTGGTCGCGGTGGCGTGCTGGCGTTAGCTGGCATTTACCTGAGCCAGATTCCCGCGCTTGATTTCGCGACCGACATTTTCTTTCTGTAGGCCCGCTGCCCGGCCGCCTTTGCGGTTACTCAAGTTTGCCGGCGCAATGCGCCGGGAAGATCACTCTCGGTTACAAACAGGATACGTAAGGTATTCATCTCATCGGTTTGTCTCTGCCGCCGCCCCGTGGGTGCGCAGGGATACACGGAGTTCGGCTTTTAGGTGCGCCCAGGTAAAGCGTGAGGGTCACGCGGCGTGATACGAGGAGGAGCTCACATGCGGATCGGCCTGATTGCCCCGCCTTGGGTGCCTGTACCTCCGCCGGCCTACGGCGGTACTGAGCT
>JBOHCO010001311.1:0-11319 GCA_050698895.1 Streptosporangiaceae bacterium | reverse complement strand
AGATCATTCAGGCGGTCCGGGACCTCGACATGGACGACGTCCGCGAGAAGGTCGCCCAGCAGGAGCAGGAGCACGCGCACCAGGAGGCCTGACCAGCGGCCTAGCCTGCCGCCGGGTCAGCGGTAGCGGCGAGCTGCGCCGGCGCGGGGATGACGGGCTGCAGCGGGAAGTGGCACGCGGCCAGGTGATCGTCGCCGAACGGGCGCAGCAACGGCTCTTCCTCGGCGCACTGGGCCCGCGCGAGCGGGCAGCGGGTGCGGAACCGGCAGCCTGACGGCGGGTCGAGGGCTGAGGGCAGTTCGCCCGTGATGACCTCGGCCGGCTTGGCCTGCTCGATCACGGGGTCGGGCTCGGGGATGGCCTTGAGCAGCCCGGCCGTGTACGGGTGCGCCGGCCGGGCGTAGATGGCCGCCGACGAGCCGATCTCAACCAGCTTGCCGAGGTACATCACGCCGATCCGGTCGGCCAGGTACTTGACCACCGACAGGTCGTGCGAGATCAGGACGTAGGTCAGGGCGAACTGGGCCTGCAGGCTCTTCATCAGGTTCAGCACCTGGGCCTGGATCGACACGTCCAGGGCCGAGACCGGCTCGTCGGCCACGATGAGCCGCGGGCTCAGCGCCAGCGCGCGGGCCAGGCCGATGCGCTGGCGCTGGCCGCCGGAGAACTCGTGCGGGTAGCGGTCGGCCGCCGACCGCGGCAGGCCGACGCCGTCCAGCAGCTCAGCGACCCGGGCCCGGCGGGCGGCCCGGTCGCCGATGTGCTGGATCATCAGCGGCTCGCGCAGCGACGACCCGACCTGCATGCGCGGGTCCAGCGAGGCGTAGGCGTCCTGGAACATCAGCTGCACATCCCGCCGGGCCCGGCGCAGCGCCCCGCCGGACAGGGCGTTCAGCTCCGTGCCGTCAAACCTGATGTGGCCGGAGTCGGGCTGATCGAGCATGGCGATCAGCCTGCCCACCGTGGTCTTGCCCGACCCGGACTCACCCACCAGCCCGAATGTCTCGCCCGGGGCGACCTCGAAGGACACGCCGGACACCGCCTTGACCGACGCGACCGTGCGCTGCAGGACGCCCTTGCGCACGCCGAATTCCTTGTGCACGGCGTCGAGCACGAGCAGCGGCGGGGCGGCGTCGGCCGCGGGCCGGGCCGGGGCGGCGACGGCGACCGCGCTCTCGGCCCTGGCCGCGGCCGGATCGGGGCGGGGGTGGAAGCACGCGTACTGGTGGCCCGGCTCCCGCTCGGTCAGCGCCGGGTCGTTGTCCCGGCACTCTCGGGTCGCATACCGGCAGCGCGCGGCGAACCGGCAGCCGGCCGGCGGGTCGGACAGGTCCGGCGGCAGGCCGGGAATGGAGTACAGGTCCTGGCCGCGGTCCTGGGTCATCCGCGGGATGGCGCCGAGCAGCGCCTCGGTGTAGGGGTGCCGCGGGCTGGCGAACAGCACCTCGGTCGGCGCCGCCTCCACGATCCGGCCCGCGTACATCACCAGCACCCGGTCCGCCCGCCCGGCGATCACCCCCATGTCGTGGGTGACCAGCAGCATGCCCATGTCCAGGCGCGCCTTCAGGTCATCGAGCAGGTGCAGGATCTGGGCCTGGATGGTCACGTCGAGCGCGGTGGTCGGCTCGTCGGCGATCAGCAGCTTCGGCTCGCACGACAGCGCCATCGCGATCATGACGCGCTGGCGCAGCCCGCCGGACAGCTGATGCGGGAACGCGTCAAGCCGCTCGGCCGGGCGGGGCACCCCGACCAGGCCCAGCACTTCCTCGGCCCGCTGCCGGGCCGCCGCCCGGGAGTGGCCCAGGTGAACCCGGACCGGGCCGGCGATCTGGTCGCCTATCGTCATCGTCGGGTTCAGGCTGGTCATCGGGTCCTGGAAGACCGTGGCCACCTGGCGGCCCCGGACCCGCCGCATCTGCGCGGCGTCGAGCGGGACCAGGTCCTGGCCGGACAGCTCGACCGCGCCGGACACGATGTGCCCGCCGGGGGGCAGCATCTTCATGATCGACATGGCCGTCATGGTCTTGCCGCAGCCGGACTCGCCGACCAGGCCGACGGTCTCACCGCGACGGACCGTGAACGACACCCCGTCCACCGGGTGCACCGCATCCTTGCGGCGGCGGATGTCGGTCCGCAGGTCCTGCACGCGCAGCAGCTCGGTCACTCGGCGATCACCTTTCCTGCAGCCGGACTTCCAGCGCGGCCCGCAGCGCGTCGCCGATGAAGTTGAAGGCCACCACCGTCAGCACGATGGCGATGCCGGCCGGGTAGATCAGCCACCACTTGCCCTCGTAGATGTAGTTCAGGCCGTTGGACAGCATGCTGCCCCAGTTGGTCGCCGGCGGCGCCGGGCCCAGGCCCAGGTAGCTGAGCGCGGCCAGCAGCAAGATGGCGTTGGCCACCTCGAACGTCGCCTGGACCACGATGGTGCCGATCGCGTTCGGCGTGATGTGCCGCAGCACGATCCAGCCGTGCCGCCCGCCCATCGCGCGGGCCATCTGCACGTACTCCCGGGTGCGCAGCGAGATGGCCTCGCCGCGGACCAGCCGGGCCGGGGCCAGCCAGGCCACGATCGCCACCACGAAGATCAGCACCGGGGTGGAGACCCGGAACACGCTGGCCAGCAGCAGGATGAAGATCAGCGGCGGGATGGCCAGCACCGAGTCCACGACGCGCATCATCACCGCGTCCACCGCGCCGCCGACGTAGCCCGCCACCGCGCCCCACAGCGTGCCGACGACCGTGGCCAGCAGCGCCGCCGACAGCCCGACCACGATCGAGGACTGGCCGCTGAGCATCAGCCGGCCGAGCACGTCGTAGCCGACGTCGTCGGTGCCGAGCGGATGCGCGGAGCTGGGCGGCAGGTTGATCAGCGACAGCCGGGTGTGCACCTGGTCGGAGTGGTAGAAGACCGGCCCGAGGAAGCTGAACAAGACCATGAAGATCACGATCCCGACGCCCGCGACGGCCAGCCGGTTGCGCACGAAGACGGTCAGGATCATCCGCCAGGCGCTGCCGCCGGCCGCGACGGTCCCGCCCGGCGGGGCCTGCCCGGCGCCCGGTACGTCCGGGGCCGGCTCCCCGGCCACGATCATGCTCATGCCAGCCTCACCCGCGGGTCGACGACGATGTACAGCACGTCGGCCACCAGCGAGCCGAGGACCGTCGCGGCGGCGATGACGACCGTGGACCCGAGCAGCACCGGGAAGTCGTGCGAGGTGGCGGCGGTGTAGAAGAGCAGGCCCATGCCGGGATAGTTGAAGACGGACTCGGTGATCACCGCGCCGGAGATCGTCGCGGGCAGGCTGAGCCCGATCAGCGTGACGATCGGGATCAGCGAGTTGCGCAGCAGGTGCCGCATCAGGATGATCCGTTCCGGCAGGCCCATGGCCCTGGCCGTGCGGATGTAGTCCTGCACCAGGGCCTCGATCGCGCTGGAGCGCATGAACCGGCTGAACGCCGCGATGGAGACCAGGGCCAGGGTGGCCACGGGCAGCACCATCGCCTGCGGGTGGCTGAGCACGGCGCTCACCGTCGCTCCCTGCGGCGCCTCCGGCGGCAGCAGGCGCCAGTTGATGGCGAAGCCGAGGATGAGCAGGATGCCCAGCCAGAAGGTGGGCATGGAGTAGGCGACGAACGATGCCCCGGTGGTGACGTAGTCGGCCAGGCTGTTGCGCCGGACCGCCTGCATGATCCCCAGCGGGATGGCGATGATCAGCGCCACCAGGTAGGCCAGCCCGACCAGCACGGCGCTCTTGGGCAGGTCCTGGCTCAGCAGCGACGTGACCGACTGGTTGTAGTGGTAGGAGTAGCCCAGGTTGCCCTGCACCAGCTGGCCGATGAACCGGCCGTACTGCACGGGCAGCGGCTGGTTGTAGCCGTTCTGCACGATGAACTGATGGACCTGGAAGGCGCTGGCCTCGGGCCCGAGCAGGCCGCGGGCCGGCCCGCCCGGCAGCGCGTGCAGGATGATGAACACGATGATGGTCACCCCGAACACCACCGCTACCGCCTGCACGCACCGCCGGATGAGGTAGGCCGTCACCGGATGCTCCTCGTCAGCCTCATGAGCCGCTCGTGAAGTACCAGTCCTCGGGCGTGATGTTGAACGTCGGCTCCTGCGGCGTGACCCCGTGCAGGTTGCTCTTGATCTCGGTGAGCTGGTAGTCGGCCTTGGGCATGAAGATCGCGGGCAGGTTCTTGGCCTCGTAGTTCTCGGCCTGGGAGATGGTCCCCGGCACGTGATCGGTCTCTGCGATCAGCTTGTCGGTCTCGGTGCTGGAGTAGCTGCCGAAGTTGTCGCCGGCGCCGCTGCCGAAGATCAGGTCGCCGTTGGGGAAGTGGTCCATGCTGTAGCTCCAGCCGCCGCCCCAGTTATCGAGCTGCCAGTTGCAGCTGGCCTGCGACGGCTTGCACGGCACCGAGCTGCTGATCACCTCGTCGAACGGCGCCTGGGACAGGCTCAGGTTGATGCCGGCCGCCGAGGCGGTCGACTTCAGTGACTCCATCTCCTGGGTCAGGCTGGTGGTGCCGCTGGCGTACTGCAGGCTGAACGACAGCTTGGCGCCGGCCGCCACGCCCGGGCCGCAGTGCCCGGCGCCGCCGCCGGGCTTGCCGCACACCGACGTGCCTCCGGGATGCACCGTCCAGCCGTTGCTGGTCAGCAGGGACTTGGCCGCCGACACGCTGAACGGGTACGGGTTGGCCTTCTCGAAGCTGTCCACGAACGGGTTGGGCGGCGAGACCGGCACCGGCCCGTAGGTCGGCGAGGCGTAGCCCTGGAAGATCTTGGTGATGTACTCCGGCTGGTTGATGAGGTGCTGGAAGGCCTGCCGGAAGTACAGCTGGCGGAAGATCGGGCCCACCGTCGGGTTGTTGAAGTTCTCCGGGAAGTAGTTGATCCCGGCGTCTATCCAGACGTTGAGGTTGTAGCCGGACCCGGCGATGGCCGGCTTCTGGGCCAGGTCGGTGGTGGGCAGGTAGCCGACGCTGATCTGGCCGCTGCGCAGCACGTTCAGCTCGGCGTCCTCGGTCGTGAACGGGGTCTCGATGAACTGCGACAAGTGCGGCTTGACCGGACCCGAGTAGGACTTGTTCGGCGTGAACACCGACTGGCCCGTCGTCTGGTAGCTGGTCAGCCGCCACGGACCGTCGACGATCTTCCACAGCGGCGAGTTGCCGTACGTCGAGACCTGCTTGGCCTGGTTGTAGAGGTACTGCCAGACGGCGGCGCAGCCCGAGACCTTCGTCGCGCAATCGCCCTTGGCGGTGGCGGAGGTCATGTCCCAGGCCATCGGCAGCGGGGTGATCTGCGACAGCTCGTTGTCGGTGAACCAGGACGGGCTGTAGGCCGACTTCAGGTTCAGCACGATCTGGGTCGGGCTGGTGACCTTCCAGCTGCTCAGGTTGTCGGGCAGCCCGCCCGGCACGTAGTAGGCCCAGTGCGCCTTGTCGGCCGCCATCATGTTCAGCCAGAACTCGACGCCGGTCGCGGTCACCGTCTCGCCGTTGGACCACTTGTAGTTCTTCATCGTGATCGTCACGGTCTTGTTGCCGTTGCTGAAGGCGGGCGGGTTCGCGAGGCTCAGGCTGTCGTTCGGCACCGGCTGGCCGTTGTCGCCAAAGAAGTACAGCGGCCGGTACATCAGGTACTCGAACTGATTGCGGTTGTCGATCGAGCTGTGCGCGCTGTCGATGAACGGGAAGATCCAGTTCGGCACGGCCCCGGGCGGGAGGGCAAACGTCGCCGTGCCGCCCTTCTGGATGGCGCCAGTCGGCTTGCCCGAGCCCAGCCCGCCCGTGCTGCCAGAACACGCGCTGATGACCAGGGCTGCGACAGCGGCCCCTGCTGCTGCGCCCAGTAGACGACAGTCGCGACGACGGTGCACTGTGCCTCCCGCCCGATCCCGAGGGATAACGGTTGCTTTCAACGGAACTGTGTCACTGTGTCAGCACGTGCATTTGGTGTCAAGAATGTGGTATACCACTAGAGGCCACAGCGGACAGTGGGGGCAGACGACACCGAGGCAGACACTCCAGACGACGCCGAAGACGCTGCAGATGACACCGAGGCATTCGCTGCGGTCAGCGGCCGACTCGCGCGGATACACTGCGGGTGCGAAGTCGGGCAGACTCCGCGGGAGCGCTCAGAACCGGGCATGCCTGCTGGTCAGCCGGGCGATCGCGGCGCGACCCGGTTTCCCGGGCCGCGGCGCCGTCGCGCGGGATGGGGGGATCACCATCGCGTCATTTCAGTCGGCCCAGGGCACGGCGGCACGGCTGGGTACCGACAGCCTGCGGCTGCCCGCCCTGGCCATCGAGGCCAGCCTCACCTCGCGGGCGTACGACGCCCTCCGCGAGGCCATCGCCGAGATGCCGATCTACGACGGCGCCGACGACGACATCCGCCTGGACGAGCGCGCCCTGGCCGAGCGCCTGGGCATCAGCCGGACCCCGGTGCGCGCGGCGCTGCAGCGGCTGGAGACCGAGGGCGTGGTGCAGACCATCCCGCGGCGCGGGATCTACGTGGTCCGCAAGACCAAGGCCGAGATCATCGACGTGATCCTGGCCTCGGCCGCGCTGGAGGGCATGGCCGCCCGGCTGGCCGCCGAGCGGGCCTCGGACGCCGAGCTGCAGGACCTGCTGGACCGCTTCCCCGCCTTCCGCCCCGGCGCCGGCGTCCCGGTCCGGGAGGACGAGATCGATGAGTACTCCGCCACCAACCTGGACTTCCACCAGCGGATCGCGGACCTGGCCCACTCGGAGCTGTTCTCCGGGCAGATCTCGCGGCTGAAGATTCACATGCGGGCGATCCGGCAGCGGACCATTGGCGACGATGTCCGGCGGAGGCACTCCGCGGCGGACCACGCGGCCATCATGGCCGCGCTGTGCGACCGCGACGCCGACCGGGCCGGTGAAGTGGTCCGGCGGCACGCGACCAGCCTGGCCGAGCACGTCCGGGACAACGTCAGCTACCTCCGGTAGCGCCGCGACCGCCTGCGCGTATCGGCGCGAATCCCGCCGGCGCCGCGCAGCCCTGGGCCGGGCGGCCGTCGCGATGCGGAGCTACATGCTGGCCTGAAGTTGTTAGCGAGCTTCCAGAACGGCCAGGTCGCGGACCGCGAACCTGTAGTGCTCGATCTCCTCTTCCAGCACCACGCTGATGCACTCGATCACCGGCCGCTCCTCGTCCGGATAGCCGGGAGCGGGCGAGCGCCGGCACGGCCGTCCCAGGCCGTCGTCGGTCAGGCCGGCCACGATGCCCCTCATCACGGCCATCCGGTCCGCCCGGCCGGCCAGGATCTCGGCGTAGCCAGGCTGCGCGGTCAGGTCGATGCCGAGCGCGGCCGCCTCCGCCGCCGGGTACCAGCTCTGTGGCAGGCCCAGCGGGTGGTAGGGCATCGGCTCGTCCAGCACCGTCCGGCTCGCCCACGCGTCGGTGATGAAGACCAGGTGGCGCAGCGTCTGCTCGAACGACCACTCCTCGTCAACCGGCTCGGCCCGAGCCGCCGCGGGCAGCCGCCCGGCCCGCTCCACGGCCTGCGCCCACAGCCCTTCGATGGTGGCCCAGATCGCGCGGACGTCGTCGGCCGTCTGCCCCTCGCGGAGCTGCACCCGCTCCGGATGCCGGCGGTCCAGCTCGGCGC
This sequence comes from Streptosporangiaceae bacterium, assembly GCA_050698895.1. GTDB lineage: Bacteria > Actinomycetota > Actinomycetes > Streptosporangiales > Streptosporangiaceae > DASUBV01. The sequence continues at coordinate 3,673 of JBOHCO010001311.1, read as the reverse complement.
TGACGAAATCGGTCACGTCGACGCCATTGACGGTGACGTTGCTGAGGAAACCGGAGATGCTCACGTTCACCAGCCAGCTGTCCCGGATCGTGACGCCGGACAGGTCACAGTCGGTGAACCGGGCCCCGCGCAGGTCGGCGACCTCGAACCGGGCACCGCGGAACTGGGTGCTGCCGCCGCCCTCGCCGACGTAGAACCGGTGCGGTCCGAACCGCCCCTCGGGCGGATTGCTCTGTGCAGTCATGGCCAGGAGGGTAGCGCCGGTTCCGGACGATCTGCTTCCGGGAACGGGGACACCCCGGATGAAGGCCGAGGGCTAGGCGATGCGGCCCGCGTAGCGGCGCGTGAAGCCGTCGCCGGTGTCAGTGGTCACGGTCACGTCGTAGTACCCGTCGGCGTCCGCCGGCCAGCTGACGATCTTCGGGTGGCCGGCCCGCACGCGGACGGTCTGCGCGTGACCGGCGAAGTCGTTCGGCGCGAGCGTGAACACGACGTCCGTCAGCCCCTCGTTGGCCAGTTCCAGGCTGACCACGGGCCGGTGCTGCCGGGTGCGGGCGGGAAGCTCTTCTCCTGGTCAGACTGCGTGATGAGCGGCACCGTGTCCGGCAGGTCAGGGATGGAGAAGTCGGGGTGAGCGAAGTCGAAGGCCGCCGTCAGGTCAGGCGAGGCGACGATCATCGTCACCACGTCCGCCGCGGGCATTCCGCCGCCCTCGGCCAGCGGTGTGTCGCCCTCGACCGACCGGTCGCCCTGGGTCAGATGGAACTCGGTGGCGGTGATTCCAGGGCAGACGACCCGAACCCGCACCGGCGACTCGGGCCCCAGTTCGCCCGCTGTTCCGCAACGGACCGCTGGCCAAATCTGGCGACGCTCAGCCGGCCGAGGTGGCCCACGCTACCGCCCCGCCCGGCGGAGCCAGCTAAAAACCGGATCGTCAGATCCGACCCCACAATCGGAAGCGCAAGGTCTGGCCCGGTCAACTTCTGAGGCGGTGCAGGTGCAGCAGGAGAAGGATCATGAAGAACGCCAGCACGGCAGTAAACACAATCATGACGACGATGACCACACGTTGGCCGATGCGCCTGTCACTCATGGCCTACCATGCCATGCCCATGAGCGAAGGCCGGACAACCGCCTACGCGAGCCCGAGGATCTCGGGTAGCGGTGAGCTTGGGCAGGTCAAGTCCACTGGCGAGCCGACCAGCACTACACCGCTGCTGGAACCGTACTGCGAGGCTGGGCGGGAACTGACTGTCCGGCCGCTGGCACCAGTGCTCCGTTGGTCAGCACCGGAGGACGTCACAAGAACCCGGCCGTCACCAGACATCCAATGGCGAGCTTTGTCGTCCGGCTACCGGAACGCACTTGTTACCGTTCCTGCTACTTGACAATCGCGAGTCCAGATGCATGTCCACAACCACTTGTTTTGTATATTCCATTGCCTTCTTGACGTTAAATTACCGCTTGGTAACGTTACGCGCAGGCGCCCGCTTCGGGTGCCACCATGCGCGTCTGCGGGATGCGCTGGACGACCCAACGAAGGGGCATCCATGAACCTCCCACACTCCAGTTGGCTGAGACGAGGGTTAGCTGTCGCATCGGCCGCCGCGCTCGCGGCAGGCTTGGCGGGAATGACCACCGGCGCCGCCAGCGCCAGCGCCACAGCGCCTCACCCTCACGTGTCGATCGCCAAGGAGCGCTCGCACGGCGCGCATGCCTCGCAGCCCGTCCGGACCAAGGCGGACTCCCGCTTTACCCACGCCTGCGCCGCCGTCATCGTCGTCGGCCACAAGTCATGCATGCTACTCAAGCGCGATGGCCTGCACTCGATCCGCGCGAGCGCCTCGCCGAACGCGATTCCGGCGGGCGTCGGCTACGGCCCCTCGCAGCTGCAGTCGGCTTACAACCTGACCTCGGCCTCGGCCGCCGACGGCGCTGGCCGCACCATCGCGGTTGTTGACGCGTTCGACGATCCCACCGCCGCGGCCGACCTGGCCGCCTACCGCTCGGCCGCCGGGCTGCCTGCCGTGCCCAGCTTCGAGAAGCTCAACCAGAACGGCCAGACCTCGCCGCTGCCGTCCGAGGCGCCGGCCAGCGACGACTGGACCCTGGAGGAGTCGCTCGACCTGGACATGGCCTCGGCGATCTGCCCCCTGTGCAACATCGTGCTGGTTGAGGCGACTAACGACAGCGGCAACGGCCTGGATGTCGCCGAGAACGCCGCCGCGAACGTGGCCGGCTACATCTCCAACTCGTGGGGCGGGACCGAGACGTCCTCCGACACCACGCTCGACTCTACGGACTTCAACCACCCGGGTGACGTGATCACGGCGTCCGCGGGCGACTCGGACTTTGGCGTGATCTACCCGGCGACCTCGCCGAACGTCGTCGCGGTCGGCGGGACCAGGCTGAGCACGGCCTCGAACTCGCGCGGCTGGACCGAGTCGGTGTGGAACACCTCAACCGGTTCCGAGGGGACCGGGTCGGGCTGCTCCTCCATTGAGCCGCAGCCGTCCTGGCAGACCGCGCTCGGCCTGTCTGGCTGCTCCCGGCGAATCGACAACGACGTCTCCGCGGACGCCGACCCGGCCACCGGAGTCGCGGTGTACGACACTTCGAACGGCAACGGCGGGTGGAACGAGGTCGGCGGCACCAGCGCCTCCTCGCCGATGCTCGCCGCCATGTACGCCCTGGCCGGCAACGCCGGCAGCACCCCGGCCGACGACATCTACACTCACACCGGCGACTTCTTCGACGTCACCACCGGCAATAACGGCTCGTGCAGCCCGGCCTACCTGTGCACCGCGGAGACCGGGTACGACGGTCCGACCGGCATCGGCACCCCGGACGGCATCGCCGGCCTGGTCACCGGCGGCGGCGGCACTGGCAACACTGTGACCGTGACCAACCCCGGCAACCAGACCGGTACCGTCGGCACCGCGGTCTCCCTGCAGATCCACGCCAGTGACTCCGCGAGCGGCCAGACCCTCACCTACAGCGCCACCGGCCTGCCGGCGGGCCTGTCCATCAGCTCTTCCGGGCTGATCTCCGGCACGCCCACCACCGCGGCTACCTCGAGCGTCACGGTGACCGCCAAGGACACGACCGGGGCGTCCGGCTCGGCCTCCTTCAGCTGGACGATCAGCAGTTCCGGCGGCGGCACCTGCAGCACCCACACTCAGCTGCTGGGCAACCCAGGGTTTGAGACCGGCTCGGCCGCGCCGTGGACATCCACGGCCGGCGTTATCAACCCGAACGGCGCGGGCGAGACCTCCCACTCCGGTAACTGGTATGCGTGGCTCGACGGGTACGGCACCACCCACACCGACACGCTCTCTCAGACGGTGACCATCCCGGCCGGCTGCACCGCGACGACGTTCAGCTTCTGGTTGCACATCGACACCGCCGAGACCACCAGGACGACCGCATTCGACAAGCTGACGATCACGGCGAACGGCACCACGATCGCCACCTTCTCCAACCTCAACCACAACAGCGGCTACACGCAGCACACCTACTCGCTGGGCAGCTTCGCGGGCAGCAGCGTCACCGTGAAGTTCACCGGGAAGGAAGACTCTTCACTGCAGACTTCCTTCGTGGTGGACGACACCGCCATCAGTCCGAACTAAAACATGCACGGCTCCAGGGGCGGAGATATCCCCGCCCCCTGGGC
>JBOHCO010001310.1:0-3871 GCA_050698895.1 Streptosporangiaceae bacterium | reverse complement strand
TCGGCGCCATGGCGGCGCCGATGATCTTCGAGCTGCCCTTCGACCTCATCGTGATGGCCAGGACCTATCCGGCGCTGCCCCCGGACCCGGCGTTGTACCGGACGGTGTTCTTCACGCCCCTGATCCTGGTCGAGCTCACGACGCTGGGGCTGCTCACGCTGTCGCCGATGGTACGGGTGCGCAAGTCCACGTTGTTCTGCTTCGCGCTGATGATCGGCGTGTTCGCGGTCTGGGCCTGGTCCGGCTTCGGCTACCCGCAGTCCGCGCTGCCCACCACCCTGAACGTGGCATCGAAGATCCTGGCCTTCATCACCGCCCTGACCTTGTTCCTGCCCGACCGGCTCCGTTCCTGGCGGACGGACGGGCCACCCCGCGCTCCCGTCCGCGAGCAGACCTCGCCGCCAGTCACGGCCGTCACGGCGGTCATGGCGCCACCCCCGGTCATGGCGCCCCCGGTCATGGCGCCCCCGGCCGTGACCGTCCGGGACCCGAGCGCGCCGCGCGCGAACGTCAACAATGGCAGCATGCCTGCCAGGACCCCGAATCCGGCCAGGGAGGCCATCATGGGCGGACCAGCGATCAAGGTTGTCGGACTACGCAAGAGCTTCGGCCAGAAGGAGGCGGTGGCCGGGATCGACCTGGAGATCGCGGCCGGCTCCTTCGCCGGGCTGGTCGGACCGAACGGGGCGGGGAAAACCACCTCGCTGTCGATGATGACCGGCCTGCTGCGGCCCGACACCGGGCAGATCCTGATCAACGGCCTGGACGTGTGGACCGACCCGCCCGCCGCCAAGGCGATCATCGGCGTGGTGCCGGCCGAAGCCCGGCTGTTCGACCGGCTCAGCGGCGAGGAACTGCTGGAATACGCCGGGCGGCTGCGGGGCCTGCCAGTCGGCGAGGCGCGATCCAGGGCGGCCCAGCTCCTGGACGTGCTGGACCTGACCGCCGACTCCAAGCGGCTGGTCGCGGACTACTCCACCGGCATGCGCAAGAAGGCCGCCCTCGGCTGCGCGCTGATCCACAACCCGTCGGTGCTGTTCCTCGACGAGCCGCTGGAGGGCGTGGACCCGGTATCAGCCGACGCGATCCGCCGGATGCTGACCAACTACGTCGGCTCAGGCTCGACCGTGCTGTTCTCCAGCCACGTCATGGAACTCGTCGAGCAGGTCTGCGACCACGTCTCGATCATCAGCCAGGGCCGCATCGTGGCCTCCGGTACCACCGAGCAGGTGCGGGGCGGCAAGACCCTGCAACGGGCGTTCATCGACCTGGTCGGCTCGAAGGCCAGCGAGGAGGGATTGTCATGGCTCGGCTCCTCGTCCAGCTGAAGCTGCGGCTGCTGGCCAACGCGCTGCGGTCGTCCACCCCCGCCAAGGCCTCGTTCATGATCAGCACAGCTTTCGCCGTGCTGACCGCGATCGGCATGTTCGCACTGCTCGCCTCGCTGCACGGGCAGAGCGCCGCGGTGGATCTGACCTCGGTGGTGTTCACCGTCCTCGCCTTCGGCTGGCTGATCCTGCCGCTGCTGGCCTTCGGCCTGGACAGCACCCTGGATCCGGCCACGATGGCCCAGTATCAGCTGCGGACCCGCCAGCTCGCCACCGGGCTGCTGGCCGCCTCGGCCACCGGCGCGTGGCCGGCCGCCAACGTCATCGGCCTGCTCGGGGTGCTGATCGGGCTGGCCCGCGGCTTCGGCATCCTCGTCGCGCTGGTCGCGGTGCCGCTGCAGTTGCTCTTCTGCATCACGCTGGCCCGCTTGGTGACCACCAGCATGGCCGGGCTGCTGCGCTCGCGCCGCGGCAAGGACCTGGCCGCCTTCATGTTCATCCCGATCGTCGCAGGCTACGAGTTCTTCGCCCAGGTGGTGCCGAGGCTGGCCGGCACCGGGAAGCTGACCGCCGCGGGCTTTGCCGGCTTCGACGCGTGGATGCGCTGGCTGCCGCCGGGCCTGGCCGCGCACGCCATACAGGACGCCTCGAACGGGCACATCGGCCTGGCCCTGCTGCGCCTGGCGGGGCTGGCCGCCGTCATCGTGCTGCTCGGCTGGCTGTGGATCCGGTCGCTGAGCCGCGCTCTGGTCTCGCCCGACTCCTCCACCCGGTCGTCGCGGGTGCACGCCGCGGCGCTGCCCCTGGCCAGATACGGCCTGCGCGGCGCGGTGGCCGCCCGGTTCTGGATCTACCAGCGCCGCCAGCCCATCTCACTCGTCTACTGGGTCCTGGCCGCGGTCATCACGGTCGCCTCATCCATCAGTGCCATCGTCGGCACGGGTTCGGGAACGCCACACCATCCCGGCGTGACGTTCATGAGCGCCGTCCTCTTCGCGGCATTCATCGGGCTCTTCCACGCGAACGCGATCGGGTTTACCGGGTCGGCCTTCGTCATGGAGGCCACCGCGCTGACCGACCGCAACGCAATGCGCGCCTATCTCTCCGGCCAGAACATCGTGCTCGCGGTGATCGGGGTACCGCTGCTCATCGCGCTGACCTTCGGCCTGGCAGCCGCGGGCGGGTTTGCGACCTTCGGGTTCGAGACTATGCCGGTCGGCCTGGCCGCGCTCGGCGCCGCCCTGGGGCTGAGCAACATCATCACGGTCACTGGCGCCTACCCGATGGCCAAGCGGGCCGGCACCCCCGTCCCTATCGCGGCACCGGGCTACGGCTCCAGCCGGGTGGCGGCCACCATCGGCACCCTGCTCGGCGTGCCCGCGCTGGCCGCCCCGGTGATCGTCGCCGCGGTGCTCACCGCAGGCGCCCCGCTGGCCATCCGGGCGCCCGTGCTCATGGTCTGCGCCGCCGCGTACGGCCTCGCGCTGGCCTGGGCCGGAGTGCGGATCGCCGCCAGCACCGCCGAGGGCAAGATGCCGGAGCTCTGCCAGGTCGCCATGGCCAGCCAGGTGTGACCGCTCCGGTATCGACGAACGTCCCGCCCGCGTCCACAAAACGATCAAGCTGCCGGTGCGCACCCGGCTCGTCGGGTCTCCGCGCCGAACGTCATAGTCCCCAGGCAGAGACCCGACACCGCGCAGCCGCTGGCACCCAAAGTGCGATAGTCCACGCCTCAACCTACGCCCCGCGATTGGTGCACGCGTCCGAGCCGGGTCTACGATCTTAACCGCGGTGGTCTGCGGGTGGTCCTTTCGCCTATCGCCACCCTGAGGGGTGCTCTGATGGCGCTATACATGTACCAAGCCGCCTACACCGCCAAGTCAATGGCGGCTCAGATCAAGGAGCCGCACGACCCAGTGGAAGCGGTCAGGCCGACGCTGGAGGCCCTGGGAGCCAAGATATTGGTGACCGGGTTTCCGTTCGGTGAGTATGACGTGCTCATCGTGTATGAGGCGCCCGATGACATGACCGCTGCCAGCGTCGCGATGGCCGTCGCCGCTGCGGGCGAGGTCAGGTCGGCCAAGACCACACGGCTGCTCAGCGGGCAGGAATGGGTTGAGTCTTTGCGCAAGCGCAGGGTTGTCAACATCCAGAAAGCGCACTAGCCAGGCAACCCGCCCTCAGTTTCCCGAGCTCCTGCAGGACGGCGGCAGACCCGCGGATGCCGCGGTCAGGAGACCGCAGCCTTGACCAGCTCGGCGACCCTCTTCTCTACCGCGGCGCTCCACTTCTGCAGTGCGAACGACACCGCCCACAGGTCCCCGTCGTCGAGGTTGGCCGCGTCCTGGAAGCCCAGGGTCGAGTACCGGGTAGCTGAACTTTCCTGAGTCCTGGAAGAAGACGACGACCTTGCCGTCCGCGTTCGCGTAGGCGGGTAGCGGGCGCCGGCCTGACGCGCTTGCGGAGATGGGGCGCGTGCGCTCGGTGTATGCCGGGGGAGTTTCTGGCGCCCGGCCGGAAGTACGGCTGACGCAGGTCGACGG
>JBOHCO010001309.1:0-3207 GCA_050698895.1 Streptosporangiaceae bacterium | reverse complement strand
CCGCGGGCCGGGCGGCGCCCGCCGCCAGGCCGTCCGGCTGCTGACCCGCGGCCCGGCCCGGCTGTCGTCGCCCGCCGCCCGCGGGGCCGTCAGCATCCTGGCCCTGGCCGGCGCCGCGCTCATCGTCTGGTCCAGCGTGATTCACCTGCAGCTCTGGTCCGACGGCTACCAGACCATCTCGGTCATCGGCCCGCTGTTCCTCATTCAGGGCATCGGCGGCATCGTGCTGGCCCTGGCCGTGGCCGTGTTCCGGCGGGCGGCCCTGCTGGCCGCCGGGTCGGTCCTGCTGGCCGGGACCGCCGTCGGGCTGCTGCTCAGCGCCGGCATCGGCCTGTTCGGCTTCCAGGAGAGCCTGGCCGTGCCCTACGCCACCAGCTCGCTGGTCGTGGAGTTCACCGGCGCGGCCGTGCTGGCCGCCGCGACGGCCGTCGTCCTGGCGGGCCGCCCGCGGCCGGTCCAATCTATTTCCGGCCCGATCGCGTAGTTACAGTGTGAGAGTAGTGGGAACCTCAGCTGACCAGCTGCCGGACGAGTCGCTGCTCGCGGGCCTGGGGGCCGGCGACGCCGAGCTGTCCCTCGCCTTCGTGCGCCGGTTCCAGCGGGTCGTCTTCGGCGTCGCGATGACGGTCATCGCAGACACCACCACGGCCGAGGACGTGGCCCAGCAGGCCTTCGAGCAGGCCTGGCGGCACGCCCAGGTCTTCGACTCGCGCCGCGGCTCCGTGCGCGCCTGGCTGACGACGATCGCCCATAACCTGGCCGTCGACGTCGTCCGGGCGCGCACCGCCGCCCCCGTGGACCCCGATGAGCTGCCCGCGATCCTCACCGCCGTGACCGACACCCCGGAACGGATCGCCGTCGCCAACGACAGCGCCGCGGAGCTGCGCCGCACGCTGGGCCGGCTGCCCGAGCCGCAGGCCAGGGCCGTGGCCATGGCCGGGATCTACGGCATGACCGCTCAGCAGATCGCCGACAGCGAAAGGATCCCCCTCGGTACGGCGAAGACCCGGATCAGGGACGGGATGCAGAAACTGCGGGCCGCCTACCTCCCGGAGGAGGCCGGTAATGAGTGAGATGAGCGAGATGAGCTGCCGCGAGTTCCAGGATGCGGCCGCCGAGCTGGCCCTCGGCGTGCTGACCGGGCGCGAGCGCGCGCAGGCCATGGCGCACCTGGATCACTGCGAGGCGTGCCGCGAGAGCGTCCGCCAGCTGACCCTGACCGGCGAGGGACTGCTGGGCCTGCTGCCCAGCATCGAGCCCCCAGCCGGCTTCGAGACCCGCGTGCTGGACCGCATCGGCCTCACCGCGCCGGCCCCCGCCCCGAGCCCCGCCCGCTGGACGAGCTGGCTGTCCGCTCGTCGCGCTGACCGCGCTGGCTCCGGCCAGCTCAGCCGGACGCGCCGGGCGCTGGCCGTCGCGGCCGTCGCCGTGGCCGTCGTGGCCGGCGGCCTGGGCGGCTGGGGCCTGCACAACGGCACGTCAGCCCCGGCGCCCGCCGCGCTGGACTCCGCGGCCCTGGTGTCCGTGAGCCACCAGTCAGTGGGCAAGATCTTCGTCTACCGCGGCCACCCGCAGTGGGTGTACATGTCCGTGAACACGAGCTCCGGGAACGGCACCGTGATCTGCCAGGTGGAAAACCGCGACGGGCACTTCAGCACCGTCGGCTCCTTCCACCTGACCAACGGCTACGGCTACTGGGGCAGCCCCGCCCCCGGCAATCCCGGTTCCCTGGCGGGCGCGCGCCTGATCACCCCGACCGGCCACGTCCTGGCCACCGCCACCTTCCGGTAGAAGGCCGGCCGGCGGCGGTCAGCCCGCCCAGCGGACCATGATCGGCTGCTGCTGCCCCTTGCCGGGCAGCGGCAGCGGCAGCGCCTGCGCCTCCGCCGTGATCGCGTCCCGCTCCGCGGCCGACAGCCGCCGCCAGGCCTGCACCGTCAGCACCCGGTCCGCGCGCCGCCAGGTCCCCGCGATCTCGCCGCCGACCAGCAGAGCACCCGGCCAGACCCGCGACGTCCACAGCGAGTCCCGCTGCCCCGCATCCGGGACCAGCAGCTCGCGGTCGGCGTCCTGCAGCAGGAAGAACGCATCGCCGCTGGGGAGCAGGCGCGCCGGCGCCGCCGGGCCAGGCGCGGCGCGGAAGCCCGCCTCGTCCTCGGCCAGGATCCACGCCTCGCCGATCGGCGTGTCCACCGCCGTCAGCGAGCCGGCCAGCGCCTCGAACGCCGCATCGGCGGGCCGCGGCCCGATCCCCGACCAGCCGCCGAAGGACGCCGCCGTGGCCGGGCCGTAGACGCGCAGGTAGCGCCGGGCCAGCTCGAGACGCGCCTCGCGCGGGTCGGTCTCCGGCCGCGGCACCGTCCAGACCGCCGGCCGCCGCGCGCCTTCCCACCGGATCAGCACCGTGCCGGTCGCCGCCGCGTACCTGAGCATGCCGTGGTGCACGCCCAGCGCCCGACCCGCCTCGGCGCTGTTCATCGGGCGGTCGCCGAGTAGGTCGCGGAGGCGGGCGGCCAGATCCTCGGCCCGGCGCCGGCCCCGCTCATCGTCAGGCAGCGTCCCGAGCGAGAAGACCGCCAGGTCGCGGGCGGCGACCACGAAGACGCTGAACCGCGGCCCCCAGAGCTGAACCAGCGAGGGGTCCGCCCAGGCCAGCGGCTCGGTGTCCGCGACCCGCGCGTGGATCGACAGCACCGCGGCCCGGGGCATGCTGTCCTGAAGCCCGGCCCAGGCCGCGCGCCGCAGCGAGTCCGCCCCCGGGGCAAGCCGCTCGTCCAGCGCCCCGGCCCGCCTCCGGAACGCCAGGATCTGCGGCCGCGTGAGGCTCAGCCGATTCCCGGTCACGCGCCCAGCATCCCGCAGAGTCAGTTGATCGGCGAGATCATGCCCCCGTTGACGTACACCGTCTGGGCCGTCACCCAGCGGGTTTCCGGCGCGACCAGGAAGCGCATCACCGGCACCACGTCGTCACCCGCGAGGCCGTGGCCTCACGGCTTACGTCGCTGGCGACGGCGGGCCCCGCCCCGGTGCTCTAGCTAGGCCGGGTATGGGTCGGGCGTTGTGCAGTAGCTCCGCCCGGCTGGGGGGGTGGTGAGCTGGAAGTGGCCGGGCCTGGTCTGGGTGAGGGTCCAGCCGGGGAGTTGCTTGCTTGTGGTGGGTGCGGCAGTGGCCACCGTGCAAGCGATAACTACACATGTTGCCTTCTGC
>JBOHCO010001308.1:0-5894 GCA_050698895.1 Streptosporangiaceae bacterium | reverse complement strand
GTGCACGGTCATGTACCGGTCGCGGGTCTCCGCGCTGATCTAGCCGCTCTCCACCCGCCGGTCCAAGTTTGCCTGACGGTCCCTGAGCGCTTGCGCTCGTGCCTGGATCTGCGCCACGACCTGAGGTCTGAGTTGACCAGCCGGAGCGCGATCAGCAGGGCGAGGTAGACCCAGCCCAGGGCCACGCTGCTGTGTATCAGGCCGACCAGCAGCAATACACCCGTCACCACTTGCAGGAGCGAGGTGGTGAGCAGCTGGCACTTGCTTGTGCCGGTCCCGGAGCGAAGCCAGCGAGTCAGAGCCCTCCCGGCCGGGGCGGGCAGCAGGGCCTGCGCACCGTCGACTATCCCGATGGCGAGAATGACGCCGCCGAATATCACGGGGAGCACGGACATGATCGACTCCAGCCAGCCTCGGTCAGCACCCTCGGTTGCCTGAGCCCAGCCTAACTGCGCGCGCAGGTGTCCCAGCCGTTGTTCTCGGGCTCGCCGAGAAAGAACGGAGCACCAGCAATAGCCAGCCCCACCACGCCGCCCAGGTTCCACAGCTCAGTGGCACCGAGTGCCTGCGCGTACCACCGCGCGGCCGCCCCGGCATCGGCCACGGCGAGCATCACCGAGATCACCGGAGGATGAGCTTCGGCCGTCATCAGCATCCCTCCTCACGCAAGCCGGGCTGGGACGCCGAGGCCGGCCTGGCGATCGGCCGCCAGTCGCCCGCCTAGAGCCTTCAGGTCACACGGGGCACTCAGCTCACTTTTGAAACAGTGCCCTATTCCGGTCCGCACCTATTTACTCGCTCTGAGCCCTGTCATACCATTGCGCTTGCCGGCCCGATTGCCAATGAAGATCGGGCAGTCGTGGCGGGAGCCGACGATGTCTCTACCGCGCATTCCGAGGATCCTGTTCGTCATTCCCGGGCTATTAGCCGGCTTGCTGGTGCCGGCGCTCGCGTCGGCCCCGAAATCCCTTCCCTCCGGTGCCGTGGGCATGACCGGTGATGACTTCGCGCAGGACTCCGTCACCATCCACGCCGATCAGCGGCTTCTCCTGTTCAACGACTCGAACGTCGTCCACGTGATTGGCCCTGGCCGGGGCGGCCGCATCATCGGCACCGCGCGGCACGTACCGGTCTCCGGGTTTCATCTCATGCAGACAAACAGCGTTTATCGGACGAATCCGTGGAAGACGCCGGGCACGTATTACATCACCTGCTCGGTGCATCCTGACATGACTCTCAAAGTCATTGTCGCCCCCTGACCATCTCCTCAAGGAATGTCGCGCGGGGACTAGGAGAGGAGGTGGCCATGAGGTCGTTTGTCCGTAGTGTCAAGCACGTTCGCTACGTGCTCGGCTCGATGAGTGCTGTGCTGTTCAGCAGCCCGGTCGGCGGTACGTTCTAGCCCGATCCGCCGGGGTCGGCGTCATCCCCTGATGGCGCCGGCTCCGGCACCGGCAGAAGATGGAGCGACGATGTTTGATACCGGCATCAGGCAGCTCCGGATGGCGGTGGGCATGCTGTCCGGACGGCGGCTCAACCCGGGTAATATCGGCCGCCTTGTCGATGACGCTCTGGCCACCCTGGCCGAGTTCGGTGAACCTGGCGCCGATGCGCAGCAGCTGCTCGGCGGGCCGCTCGATGATCCGGAGGAGCGGCTGGAGTTCGCCCGGCGCGGACTGCGCCGCACGGCCCGCAGGCTCGAGGCGCAATCGCCGTTCTACGCCCGCCGGCTCGCCGCCGCGGATGTCCGGCCGGACGAGCTCGACGTCGCCGGGCTGCAGGCGATTCCGGTCACCACCAAGCGGGACCTGATCGAGCGGCCGGATGACTTCCGGTGCGCCGACGTGGCCGTCCACCTGACCACCCGCACCACCGGCACCACCGGCACGCCGGCGGAGATCTGGCTGTCGCGCTATGAGATGGAGCTGTGGCCCGCGCTGGGAGCGCTGGCCGCGGTGCTGCGTGATGAGCTGCGACCCGGCGACGTCATGCAGGTCAACCTGAGCTCCCGGGCGACCGCGGCCACGCACCTGGCCGCCGCGTCCTGCCGTCTGGCCAGGACCGGGTGCCGGCTGCTCGGGGTCGTGCCGCCGGACGAGGCGCTCGACAGCCTCTGCTGCGGAGGGGCGACGATCCTGTCGACCTATCCCAGCTACCTGGCCGAGCTGGTGACCGGCGCGCGGCGCCGCGGCCTGGGCCCTGATGACTTCGGGCTGCGGCGCATCACCGTGGGCGGGGAGGTTCTTTCCCCTAGCCTGGCCCGGGCCGCCGGCCAGACTCTCGGCGTGCCGGAGATCGAGGACATCTTCAGCATGACCGAGGTGATCCCGGTCAGCGGCCGGATCTGCAGCCAGGCGCACCTGCACTACGACAACAGCACGGGCCTGGTCGAGCTGCTCGACCTGGAGACCGGTGAGCCGGCGGCCCCGGGCGCGCTCGCCACCATCGTGATCACGCCGTACTTCCCCTACCGCGACTGCATGCCGGTGTTCCGGTATGACACCCGGGATGTCGTCCGGTGCCTGGCCGGCGAGGTCCTCAGCTGCGAGATGGCTAACATCCCCGCCGCCAGCCAGATCCTCGGCAAGGCGGACAGCCTGCTGCGCCCGGGACCGGCCGACGTGATCACCCCCCGGCAGCTGACGGAAGCCATCGAGGCGCTGCCGACCGAGCCGTGGCCAGCCCGGTACCGCGCCGCCGTGCACGGCGGCCGGATCCGGCTCACCCTGCCCGCCGCGGCGATCAGCGGCTACGGCGAGACCGCCGCCCGCCAGCACTTCGCCGCGGCCGGCCTCGACGTGGACCTGGTCACCGTCAGTGATGATCAGGCCGAGTCGCTGCGGCACACCCGAAGCGACCTGCGCGAGCCCACCTTCGACCGCCCGCAGGCCCTCATTGGAGCCGGACATGTCGAACGCACATGACTTCGCGATCCCCCTCCTGCAGCAGAGCTTCATCGAGTTCGGCGTCACCCTGACCGCCTCGGTGACGGTCGCCACGGGGGCCCTGTATTACCTGCGCCGGGTGCGCATGGAGCGCCCGCCGGTCGGCACGTTCAACGGCCGGGACATCGTGATCCTGATGACGCTGATCGTCGTCCTGCCATTCCTGTACGCGGTGATGCCCAGCTGGCTGATTACCTGCTTCCTCGCGGCCACGTTCGCCGCCTCGCTGTCCATCGGCTACCGCCAGGTGGTCGGCGCCCTCCCGGTCTGGCTGGGGATCGGCGTGCTGCTTGGCGGCAATATCTGGGAAAGCCACTCCATGATGGGCAGCGTCGCCGGATGGCAGCTGTGGTGGGTCGAGCTCGACATTCTCGTGCTGCTCGGCGCGATCGCGGTGGCCAACCTCTACGTGCAGGGCGGGATGCGGCTGCAGCATGTGGCCTGGTTCGGCCTCGCCCTCGCCGTGTACGACGTGGGCGCCAGCCTCGGGATCAACGTGACGGCGGTGCTGGTCGAGAAGTTCATCGGTGCTCCGCTCGACCCGACGTTCGGAATGCGATTCAACGTCAACAATTACGGCATCGGCATTGGCGACCTGCTGTTCTACGCATTGTTTGTCACGGCTTCCTACAAGGCCTTCGGCCGGCAGGCGGCCCGCCTCGCGTTCGGCGTGATGCTGGTCTTCGGCGCGGCCGCGCCGGCTCTCATCCCGCTGGCTGTCACGCTGATTGACTTCCGCAACGACATCCTGATCCCGTCGCAGGCGTTCTTCGCCCCGGTGGCGTTCCTGTGCTACCTGTGGATGAAGCGCCGGTATGGCCAGGAGCGCACTATGGCGGAATTCCGGGCCAGCACCGACAGCGCAGTGATCCCGGCTCCCGCCGCGCAGCCCGAGCCGGCGCCCCAGCCCGCATCCGTCTGAGCCAGGAGGCCGACCATGCCCGGGATGAACTCCGGGCTCAACATCGATGACCCGACGGTGGTGGCGGCGTTCAGGTCCGCGCTGCTGCACCAGGGGCTCCTCGCGCTGCTGGTCTTTGCCGTGATCGCGGCGGCCTGGGCGGGCCTGCGCGCCTGGCGGCACGCGCCGGCTCGCACCGGCGCGGGCGTCGCGGGAGAGCCGGCCGGGCGGCTGCTGCTGGTGATCGGGCTCGGCAACCTGTGGCTGTTCGACGGGTTCCTGCAAGCCCAGCCGAAGATGGCCGTCGGCCTTCCGTCGCAGGTCATCGAGCCGGCTGCGGCCAGCTCGCCGGTCTGGGTGCAGCACCTGGTGAACTGGGCCGGGAGCACGTGGTCGTATCACCCGGTGCAGGCCGCCGCCGCGGTGGTGTGGATCCAGGTCGGGCTCGGAGTCTGGATACTGGCGGCCCCGCGGGGCACCCCGTCCCGTCTGGCCGGGCTGGCCAGCGCCGGCTGGGGTCTGATGGTGTGGATCTTCGGCGAGTCGTTCGGCGGAATTCTCGCCCCGGGGCTGTCCTGGCTGACCGGCGCTCCCGGCGCGGCCGGAGTCTACGTGGCCGCCGGGGTACTGATCGCGCTGCCCGACCGGGCCTGGCCCTCGCCCCGGCTCGGTCAGCTCACGCTCGCCGGGCTCGGCCTCTTCCTGGCCGGGATGGCCGTGCTGCAGGCCTGGCCCGGCCGGGGGTCCTGGGCGGGCGTCTCGCACGGGCAGCCGGGAACCCTGGCCGGGATGGCGCTGTCGATGTCGATAACGCCGCAGCCAGGGTTCCTGGCCGGCTGGCTGTCATCGTTCGCGGGCTTCGACGAGGCCCACGGGTTCGCGGTCAACCTGTTCGTCGTGGCTGCGCTCGCCGTGACCGGGGCCGCATTCCTCAGCGGCCGCCCCCGGCTGATCCGTCCCGTCCTGATCGGCTTCTCCCTCGTCTGCCTGGCTGACTGGGTGCTGGTCCAGGACCTTGGATTCCTCGGCGGGATCGGCACCGATCCCAACACCATGATCCCGTTCGTGCTGCTGGCGGCGGCCGGCTACCTGGGTCTCACCCGAGCCGGGCCAGGCCCGGCGGAGCAGCCGGCCCGGCCGGCCGCGCTGGTCCAGCGGGCCGCCGCGGCCAGCGGCCGCTCGGTGGTGGCCCTGGGGGGCGTCGGCCTGATCGTCCTGGGCGCGGCGCCCATAGCCGCCGCGCAGGCCAGCCCGGATGCCGACCCGATCCTGGCCCAGTCGATCGCCGGCGCGTCGAGGCCGGCCGACTATCCGGCCCCCGGCTTCACGCTGGCCGGCCGGCACGGCCAGGCCGTGACCATGGCCAGCCTGCGCGGCAAGGCCGTGGTGCTCGGCTTCCTGGACCCGGACTGCACCACCGGCTGCCCGCCGATCGCCGCGCAGTTCCGGCAGGCCGCCCAGTTGCTCAGCGCGAGAGCCGGCCAAGTCGAGCTCGTCGGGATCGACACGTCCGGAGCCGGGCGCTCCGCGGGCTGGCGGCCCGGCTGGCTGTTGCTCACCGGAACGCCGGCCCAGCTGCGCCGGGTCTGGCTGGAGTACGGGATCACCGCGGCGGCGGTGCGGCACAACGCTCCGGTCTACGTGATCGACCCGGCCGGCCGGGTTCGCCGGGAGTTCCGGCACGACCCCGGGCCGGGAGCAGCCGCCACCACCTCATCGTTCGCCGTGCTCTTCGCCGACGCCGCCCGCCAGGCCCTGGGAACCGGCTAGCCCGTGTCGTGCTCGTATTGTAGTGAAGCCGAGGACCAATGTGACGATCACTCATGCGACGTGGTACCTGGATACCAGCAACAGCTAGAGGCGCCTCTTCAGCAGGAGCCAACACGGGCTCGTCCGAGGCCCGCTTGGAAGCGCCCTTGAACTGCGGACCGAGCCGCTGGCCCGCGCGCGTCCGTGGGTCTGCGGCGTTTTGACGGTGGTCTGTGCGACCATGCCCATGTGGTCCCTTCAGATGCTCAGTCCTACAAGGTAGCTGGTCTCTTCTCAGG
>JBOHCO010001307.1:0-3463 GCA_050698895.1 Streptosporangiaceae bacterium | reverse complement strand
GCACCGCGACCTCGTGCGTGGCGGTCGGCCAGTACGTCGGCACCGACGGAATCATGCGCACGTTCTCCGAGCGGTGGAACGGCAGCACCTGGCGCATCGTCAACCCGGCCAACCCGCCGGGGGCCGCGAGGAGCGCGCTGGGCGCGGTCTCGTGCGCGGGCCAGAACTCCTGCCAGGCGGTCGGCGGCACGACCAAGGGCGGCACCGGGACCGGGCCGCTGATCGCCGAGAGCTGGACCGGCACCCGCTGGCGGACGGCATCCATCCAGCAGCCAGGCAACGCCAGCCTGGACGCGGTCTCGTGCCCGGCGCCCGGCTCGTGCCTGGCCGTGGGGGAGCGCACCACGTCGAACGGGACGGACCAGGCCATAGCCGAGCGGTGGGACGGCCACCGCTGGACGCAGGTCACCCCGCGCCGCCCGCTGGCCTTCAGCCAGCTCACCGGTGTGTCCTGCCCGCGGGCCCGCGACTGCTACGCGGCCGGCTGGATCAGCGCTACCCGCATCGCCGCCTCGCGCCCGCTGCTCGAGCACTGGACCGGCTCGAAGTGGACGGTGCTGACCGTCGCCCACCCGGCCAGCAAGGCCGAGCTCAACTCGATCTCCTGCCCGACCACCACGTCGTGCACCGCGGTCGGCTCGAGCGGCACGAACAACATCCGGATGCTGGTCGAGGACCTGGCCAAGGGCAAGTGGACCGAGAGCCTGCCCGCCACGCCGAGCCCGGCCGCCGGCGGGACCGCCAGCCTGTACCGGGTGTCGTGCAGCGCCCCGCGCGTGTGTACCGCCTTGTTTAGTTACATTAACAATGGTGAGGAACTGACCTGGGGCATCGAGGCGCGCGGTTCCTCGGGCGGATTCAAGGCCACCATTCCCGCCGGTGACGTCGCGCAGGACAACGCGAACGCCGTCTCGTGCCGCCCGGCCGGCTGCACCATCGCCGGCGCGCTGAACAGCAACGACAGCCAGGGCGACTCGAGCAGCAGCGGCACCCCGTTCGCCTGGCGCGGCTCGGGCGGCCACTTCACGCCGCAGGTCGTACCGGCCCCGGCCGGGACCGCTGGCGCCGAACTGACCAGCGTGTCGTGCACATCGTCCGGGTTCTGCGCGGCGGCCACGGAAACCGGTGACCAGTCTGACACGGTGGCCACCGGCGACCCGTCGGTGCTGGTCCGGCAGAAGGCCGGCGGGCCGTGGACCGCGCCGCGCAACACCGGCTCGGGCTTCCTGCCCAGCGTGTCCTGCACCTCGTCCAGCTTCTGCCTGGCCCTGGGCTCCCCGGCCGGGGCCGAGCAGTGGAAGGACCACCAGTGGTCGGAGCTGTCCGCCCCGGACCCGTTCGACCCCGGCACGGACACCGGCCTGCTGTCGGTGTCGTGCGTGTCGAAGACGTTCTGCCTGGCCGTCGGCAGCCCCAAGCAGGGCAACGGCACCGCCCTGGCCGCGAGCTGGAACGGCGCGTCGTGGACCACGCTGCCTCCGGCCCGCCCGGCCGGCAGTGCCGGCACCGCGCTGGCCGGGGTGTCCTGCGCCAGCACGACGAGCTGCGTCGCGGCGGGCTACTACGTGGCCACCCCGGGCGCGTTCCCGCGGATGCTGACCGAGGTCTGGAACGGGACCAGCTGGAAGATCGGCAGCCCGAACCTCCGGGTCAACACGGACAACCCCCTGCACATCAACGTGTCCTGCGCGTCGGCCACGGCCTGCATGGTCACCTGGGGTTCGTTCGGCGAGGCGCTGTCCCGGTGGTGGAACGGCAGCAAGTGGACCGCTCCGGCGTTCGCGGGGCCCAAGCCACGCAGCCAGGTGACCTCGATCTTCGGGGTCTCGTGCACCTCGAAGACCGCGTGCACCGCCGTGGGCAGCTTCGACTACAGCTCCGGCTCGGGGCCGCTGGTGCAGAACTGGAACGGCACCAAGTGGAGCGTGACGGCGGCCCCCAACCCGGTGGGCGGGATCGGCGCCTTCAACGCGGTCGCCTGCACCTCGGCGACGGCCTGCACGGCGGTGGGCGGCGACGCCCGCGTCGAGACGGTCCCGTTCGCCGAGGTGCGCGGCTGACCAGAGCACGGCTGGCGAGCCCGCCCGGCCCGCGGCCGCTCAGCTGGCTACGGTAAAGCGCTGGCGGCGGTGCGCGGGCTGGTCGATCTCGTCCAGCAGGGCGATGGCGTAGTCGGCGGCCGAGATCGACTCCCCGACCGGGGAGTCGAGGCCGAGGCGGTAGCCGCCGGTGCGCTCGCCGGGCTGGATGACCGGGGCCGGGGACAGGTAGGTCCAGTCCACGTCCTCGCCGAGTCCGCGCCGCGCGCGACAAGTGGACCGTGCTGGTCGTGCTGCTGCTGAGCGATGGCCCAATGCGGTTCTCCGCGGTCCGCGGCCAGCTCGGCCGCGTCGCGCCCAAGGTGCTGGCCCAGGCGCTGCGCCGGATGGAACGCGACGGCCTGGTCACCCGCGAGGTGTTCGCCGAGGTCCCGCCCCGGGTCGAGTACGCGCTCACCGGCCTGGGCCAGTCGCTCATCGCGCCGATCGCCGTCCTGGGCGACTGCGATCGCGGTCGTCGGGCTGTGGGCGTTCACCGCGGGCTTCGAGTTCCAGGTCAGCGTGCAGCTGCGGGCGGCGGTCCCCGGCACCAGCGCGGCCAGCTTCCTGAGCGCGCTGGACGGCGAGCCGCTGGAGGACGAGTTCCTACGCCTCGACTGGCGGTACTGGGTCTCGCCGCTGCCGCCGCCCGGGCCGCTGGCGTTCGTCTGCGCCTGGCCCGCGTTCGGCATCGCCGAGTCGCGGGCCGAGCTGGAGGCCGCGCAGATCCTGGCCGCGGCCAGGAACTGCATCGACCTTTGGCCCGGAAGCTAGTCGGCGATGAGCCGGCCGTCTCGCCCGCGTACCCGGTCGGCGCCCTCGCGCTGGCGGCGGACCAGGTAGGTGCCGGGGGCGATGCCTGCGCCGCCGTGCTCGGGGTGCAGCAGGTAGGCGACGCCGGCGGTGGTGAGCGCGCCCAGGCCCAGGCCGGTGCGGTCAGCCACGCTGGTCGTCCACTCGCAGCGGCCGGGGTCGGCCACCAGGGTATGCATGGTGTGCGGGGTATGCGGGGTGTGCGGGGTGTGCGGGTTGCCCCCGGCCGCGCTGCGCAGCAGTATCAGGCCGGCGCCAGGGACCGGCTGCCAGCGGGGGTGCGGCCAGAACTCGACCTGGCCGTCCAGCCAGGCGAACGGGATGACGATCAGGTCGCCCTGGGCCTGGAGGCGGCCGGTGACCGGGATGGCGGCCTCGCGCTCCAGGTGGTCCAGGACGTCGAGGCCGGTCCGGCGGGTCAGGTCGGCGAGGGTCAGTGGCATGCGGCATCACCTGGGGAGAGTCAGGTACGGCGGGCGAGCTGGGCGTACTGGGCGCCGGTCAGGCCGTAGGTCCAGGCCGCGGCGGCGACGGGGTCGTCGATGTCGGCCGGGACGGTGAGCCCGTACTGG
>JBOHCO010001306.1:0-1272 GCA_050698895.1 Streptosporangiaceae bacterium | reverse complement strand
GGGCCGCGCCGGCCGGCGTCAGCCGGTCCTGCCGGGACAGCCAGCCCAGCGCGACCCAGAACAGCCCCACCGCGGCCACGGCGGCGAACCCGGGCTCGCCGAGCCCGGCCCGGTGGGCCAGCACCCGGTCGACGATGAAGGCGGCCGGCCCGATAACGGCGGTGATCGCGCAGGCCCGCAGCGCGGTGCGCCGGGCCGAGGGCAGCAGCGGGCGGCAGATCCCCTGCCGCCGGGCCGCGGCCCGCAGGCCGGCCTCGAACGGCGCCCAGGTGCCGTGCACGTCCACGGTGCACGCCTCGGCCACGGCCTCGAACGGCGCGCCGCCGGTGTCCTCGAGCCGGGCCCGCATGTCGGCCAGCACCTGGCGCTCGTAGCCGGCCAGCGGGGGCGCGTTCGCGGGCGGCTCGGCCAGCTCGACGTACAGCGTGCCGGGACCGGGGCGGACGGCCAGGAACCCGCGGGCGGCCAGGTCCAGGATCGTGGCGTAGTACGCGGCGGCGCTGGGCGCGCACCGGGTCACCGCGAGGTTGACCAGCGCGGGACTGACCTGGCCCGGGCCGAGCTGACCCAGGGCGGGCTGGTCCTGCGCGGCGGGGCGGGGGCGCGTGAGCCGAGTCAGCACCCCGCAGCCGAACGCCGCCAGGACAGCCGCGATTACCAGGCTTTCCAGCATGTCAAAGCGCCTCCCCCAAAGGCCTCGCTGCCAGCACGCACTGGACGGCCCATGCCGCCCTGCCCGCACTATCGGCGGGCGGGTGACCGGCCGTGAACAAGTTCCCGTCCCGAGAACCATCAGCACATTAACTCGTCATGAATGGCTCGCGCTATCCCGGAACGAGGGGATGCGGATTATTAACTGAGCGTTGCCGGGGATATCGGTCAGTAAGAGCACCCGGTTTACGGAAATGGCCGAGGCCGTAAGCTGGCCGGGAACTGCCGTCGGCGATCAAGGGGGTCAGGTGCCGTCAGGTAACGAAGCCGAGGTCCTGTCCGGGGTCGCCCCCGGCGGCCTGCGCTGGGCGGTGGTCGCCAGCGGGAGCGATGCGGAATTCTCCACGATGCTGCACGTGTACCGGGACGGCAGGCAGGTGCAGGGCTCGGGGTTCGGCGGCCCGAAGCTCTACGGCGACTCGGTGCTGAACGAGTGGCGCGGCCGGACGGACGACCTGCCCTACTTCGTCATGGCCCGCACCCGGCCCGAGGTGGACCGGGTGGTCGCGACCACGACGCGCGGAACCGAGGTCCCGCTGGCCCTCTCGCCCGTCGTGGAGG
>JBOHCO010001305.1:0-4856 GCA_050698895.1 Streptosporangiaceae bacterium | reverse complement strand
GGCCGGCGGCATCGTCGGCCACCGCCCCGCCGGCCAGCACCCGGAGCGGCACGACGACGACGGGCAGGTGCGCGGCGGCCGGGCTGGCCGAGGAGTCGGTCACCACCGCCACGCGGGCGCGCGCCGGTCCCGGGCCGGGCATGGGCGCGGCTAGCTGGCGACGAGCTCGGCGCCGCGCCAGACGCGGTAGGGCTTCAGCCCGTAGGCCCAGGAGAAGGCGCCCTCGTGGTCGGCGTCCCAGGCCACGATGTCGGCCAGCCGGCCGCGGACCAGGACGCCGCGGTCGGGGGCGCGCAGGGCGGCCGCGCCGCCCACGGTGGCGGCCCGGAGGGCCTCGGCCACGCTCATCCCGAAGTTGGCGATGGCCATGCTGATGACCAGCGGCATGGAGGTGATCCCGTTGCCGCCGGGCGAGTGGTCGGAGCCGAGGGCCACGGCCACGCCCTTGTCGAGCAGGGAGCGGACGGGCGGCGTGCGGCCGGACTCGGCGGTGACGGCGGGGCACACCACGGCGGCCACGCCGGCCTGGGCCAGGGCGGCCACATCGTCGTCGCAGGCGCCGTGCAGCAGGTCGGCGGAGGCGCAGCCGATCTCGGCGGCGAGCTGGGCCGCCCCGCTGCCGGAGTCGCCGCAGGCGTGCAGGCGGGGCAGCAGCCCCGCGGCCCGGCCCGCGGCCAGGATCCACTGGGCCTCGCGCCGGGTGAAGCGGCCGTCGTCGCAGTACACGTCGACGCTGTCAGCGCCGACGGCGGCCGCGTCGCCGCACCAGCTGCCGACCGCGTCGACGTAGTCGTGGCGGCGGCCGAAGTACTCGGGCGGGATGGCGTGGGCGGCCAGCAGGGTGGCGTGCACCCGCGGCATGCCGGGCTCCTTCTCCAGCGAGCGGAGCATCCGGATGTCGGCCAGCTCGCCGTCCCTGGTCAGGTGGTAGCCGGTCTTGGCCTCGATGGTGGTGGTGCCGCTGGCCAGCCAGCTGGCCAGCCGCTCCCGGACCCCGCTGCACAGCGTCCACGGGTCGGTCCCGCGGGTGACGGTGACGGTGGAGGCCATGCCGCCGCCGGCGGCGGCGATGTCGGCCGCGCTCGAGCCGTTGGCCCGCATGGCCAGCTCGGCCCAGCGGTTGCCGGCGTAGACGGGGTGGCTGTGCGAGTCGATGAGGCCCGGCGTGACCAGCGCGCCGTTCAGGTTCTCGACCTGGTCGACATCGACAATGTCGGAGATCACGCCGGGGATGCTGGACGGCAGGTCAGACGCGTGGCCCACCCAGGCAATACGGTCGCCTACTGACAAAATGGCCGCATTGCTCCACACCTCAGTGCCGGTCCACAGCCGGCCGATGTTGGTGAGAAGCCGAACGGCCATTCAGGCCTACCCCCCTGCCGGCCTGGCGCGCGGACGGGGCGCCCAGATCGCCATACGCAGTCACCTGCCATGAAGTCATGCCGATGGTGGAACTCCGGCAAAGCCAGCGTGGCCGGAACGCCTGAAGCGTCGCGCCCGTAAGCCCTGCGGATGGTGCTAGCCAACATATCGGTTCAGTCACGCTATTGCACAAGTGGATCCGTGTACAGGGCCATTTTTGTCCCCTCGCCGCAGGTGGGCGGCCTCGCGGCGGAAGCAATTGCGTCTAGCAATTCGACCGGGAACCATGCGTGACCCCGGCGGCTGAATTGCCCGGATCATGCCCACCGAGCGTTACCGAAAATGTGATGCACAGAACGCGATCCGCGGGCCGGCGGATACTTCTGGGTACGCGCGGGTACCCGTCTGGGCACTCGCCGGCCGGCGGATCCGCGTGGCTCAGCCCGTGGCCGGGATGACGGCGAACTGGTCGAGCTCGGCGGCCAGGCCGAGCGGGACCCTGGCGGTGAGCTCGGTCCCGTCCTGGCCGTGCCCGACGGCCAGCACCTCCCCCTCGCGGTGGGCACGGGACACCAGGTCACCGCGGTCGTAGGGCAGCAGGACGGTCATCTCGCGCTGCTTGCGCGGCAGCCGCTGGTCCAGCTCGGCGAGCAGCTTGTCGATGCCCTCGCCGGTCCGGGCCGAGACCACGACCGAGTTCGGCTCGGCCAGCCGCAGCCCTTCCAGCTCGATCGCGGTGGCCGCGTCGGCCTTGTTGATGACGACCAGCTCGGGCACGTTCCTGGCCCCGACCTGGCCCAGCACCTCGCGGACCGCCGCGAGCTGCGCCCGCGGGTCGGGGTCGGACCCGTCGACCACGTGCAGGATCAGGTCGGCGTCGCCGACCTCCTCCAGCGTGGAGCGGAAGGCGTCGACCAGCTGATGCGGCAGGTGCCGGACGAACCCGACGGTGTCGGTCAGCGTGAACGGCCAGCCCAGCGGGGTCCGGGCCTTGCGGACAGCCGGGTCCAGGGTGGCGAACAGCGAGTTGTCCACCAGCACGTGGGCCCCGGTCAGCCGGTTCAGCAGGCTGGACTTGCCGGCGTTGGTGTAGCCGGCGATGGCCACCGACGGCACCTCGCCGCGGCGGCGCTGGCCGCGCTGCACCTCCCGGCCGACCGACATGTCGGCGATTTCCCGGCGCAGCCGGGCGATCCGGGTCCGGATCCGGCGCCGGTCCGTCTCGATCTTGGTCTCGCCGGGACCACGGGTCCCGATCCCGCCGCCGGCGCCGCCGGAGCGGCCGCCTGCCTGCCGGGACAGGGACTCACCCCAGCCACGCAGCCGGGGCAGCAGGTACTGGAGCTGGGCCAGCTCGACCTGCGCCTTGCCCTCCTTGCTCCGCGCGTGCTGGGCGAAGATGTCCAGGATCAGGGCCGCCCGGTCGATGACCTTGACCTTGACGATTCCCTCCAGCCGGCGCAGCTGGCCGGGGGTCAGCTCGCCGTCGCAGATCACGGTGTCGGCGCCGGTGGAGGCGACGACCTCGGCCAGCTCGGCGGCCTTGCCCGCGCCGACGTAGGTGGCCGAGTCCGGCCGCCCGCGGCGCTGGATGAGGCCGTCCAGAACCTCGGATCCGGCCGTCTCGGCGAGCTGGGAGAGCTCGCGCAGCGAGTTCTCCGCCTGGGCCTGGGTGCCCTCGGTCCACACGCCCATGAGCACCACGCGCTCCAGCCGCAGGGCCCGGTACTCGACCTCGCTGACGTCCTCCAGCTCGGTCGACAGCCCGGCGACGCGCCGCAGCGCGTGCCGGTCCTCCAGGTCCAGCTCGCCGGCATCCGGCTCGGCCTCGGGCTCGAACTCGGGGTCGATCCAGGGAGTGTTGCCCTCGGGGTACTGCTCAGAATTAACTGTCATTGCCATCCAGTGGCTATTCAGGGGCCGGGTGGCTGCACACCCGGCGGTATAGGTTCGTCCAGCTCAGCACGCAGCTGCTGGCTCAATGCTGTTGATGGTGCCACGCATCGGGGCCATCCTCATCTGAATAACGCCCGGGCGCGTCAGGATGTGCCCGGGCGGGCCTCATACCCTCCTGGCTATGGGCCAGGCTGGGCGGCGGGCCGGGCGTGAGCTAGCGTTTATTACTCGCCGGTAACAAGATAGGCGCAGGCCATGAGTGAGGAGCAAGCGACATGACCGAACCCAGGGGTGTCGAGGTCGCCGGCCCGATGGGACCGCGTTACGAGGAGATCCTGACGCCCGAGGCGCTGCGCCTGGTGGCCACGCTCCAGCGCGAGCTCGGCCCGCGCCGGGCCGAGCTGCTGGCCGCCCGGACCGAGCGCCAGCGCGAGCTGTCGGCCGGGGCCATGCTCGAGTTCCTGCCCCAGACCCGGTCCATCCGGGAGGACACCGCCTGGCGGGTGGCGCCGCCCGCGCCGGGGCTGGTCGACCGGCGGGTCGAGATCACCGGGCCGACCGACCGGAAGATGACGATCAACGCGCTGAACTCGGGGGCGAAGGTCTGGCTGGCCGACTTCGAGGACGCCAACACCCCGCTGTGGGACAACATGGTCGGCGGCCAGCTCAACCTGAAGGACGCGCTGGACCGGGCGATCGACTTCACCAGCGAGGAGGGCAAGTCCTACTGGCTGAAGCCCGATGACGAGCTGGCCACCATCGTGGTCCGGCCGCGCGGCTGGCACCTGGACGAGAAGCACCTGCTGGTCGACGGGCAGCGGGTCTCGGGCAGCCTGTTCGACTTCGGGATGTACTTCACCCACTGCGCGCTGCGCCAGCTGGAGAAGGGCAAGGGTCCCTACTTCTACCTGGCCAAGATGGAGAGCCATCTGGAAGCCCGGCTGTGGAACGACGCCTTCCTGCTGGCCCAGGACGCGCTCGGGCTGCCGCACGGCACGATCCGGGCCACGGTGCTGATCGAGACCATCCCGGCGGCGTTCGAGATGGAGGAGATCCTCTACGAGCTGCGCGAGCACAGCGCCGGGCTGAACGCGGGCCGCTGGGACTACCTGTTCAGCATCATCAAGAAGTTCCGGACCAGGCGCAGCGGGGGCCGTGAGTTCGTGCTGCCCGAGCGCAACTCGGTCACCATGACGGCGCCGTTCATGCGCGCGTACACCGAGCTGCTGGTCAGGACCTGCCACGGCCGCGGCGCCCACGCCATGGGCGGCATGGCGGCGTTCATCCCGAGCCGCCGCGACCCGGAGGTCAACGAGAAGGCGCTGGCCAAGGTGCGCTAGGACAAGAACCGCGAGTCGCGGGACGGGTTCGACGGCTCCTGGGTCGCCCATCCGGACCTGGTGCCGGTCTGCCGCGAGGTGTTCGACGGCGTGCTCGGCGACGCGCCCAACCAGCTCGCCAAGCTCCGCCAGGACGTGGCGGTCAGCGCCGCCGACCTGCTGTCCATCGACCAGACGCCAGGCGTGATCACGGAGGCCGGGCTGCGCAGCAACGTCAGCGTGGGCCTGCAGTACCTGGCCAGCTGGCTGGGCGGCAAC
>JBOHCO010001304.1:0-2949 GCA_050698895.1 Streptosporangiaceae bacterium | reverse complement strand
GTACGGCTCGAGGTAGCCGTCCGGGTTGGCCGGGTCGGGCTGCTGGAAGACCGACCGGCTGGTGGGCAGCCGGATGGCGGTGGGGTCGGAGAATCCCCGCACCCCGGGGAAGGTGCCGAAGTAGTGGTCGAAGCTGCGGTTCTCCTGCATGAGGAAGACCAGGTGCTTGACCTGGGACAGGCGGAAGCCGCGCGGCGCCTTGACGGTCGCGGCCCGCGCGAGGCTGTCGGGCAGGACGCCGGCCAGGCCGGCGGCGCCGGCGACGGCGGCCGAGCTGCGGACGAACTGGCGGCGGGACATCTTGAAGCGGGAAGAGTGCTTGCTCTCGGTCATCGGTGTCTTTCTTGTCTCGTCGCCAGCGATCAGGAGTGGGCCGGGGCGGTCGGGCCTGCCGCACTGCCGGGCTGGGCCAGGCCGGTGACTGACGCGATCTTGCTGTTGCTGGTGTCGGCGATGTACAGGACGTCGGTGGACTGATCGATCGCGACGCCATAGGGCGAGTTCAGGCGGGAGGCGGTGGGCGCGGCGCCGTTGCTCTCGCCGCCAGCCGGCGGGATGCCGCCGCCGGCGCTGGCCGAGTTGACGACGGTGGTGATGGTCCCGTCGGGGGTGACCTCGCGGATGGCGTTGTTGAAGGTGTCGGCGATGAACAGGTCGCCGGCGCCGTCAACGGCGACGCCCTGCGGGTCGTTCAGCTGCGCGCTGGTGGCCGGGCCGCCGTCGCCGGAGAATCCGCCGAGCCCGTCGCTGGCCTGGTC
This sequence comes from Streptosporangiaceae bacterium, assembly GCA_050698895.1. Lineage (GTDB taxonomy): Bacteria > Actinomycetota > Actinomycetes > Streptosporangiales > Streptosporangiaceae > DASUBV01. The sequence goes on along the minus strand of JBOHCO010001304.1, from coordinate 2,191 downwards.
GGCGGCGAAGTCGCCGGCCACGGTGGTGATGATCCCGGTCTTCGCGTCCACGCGGCGGATGACGTTGTTGGCCGAGTCGGCGATGTACAGGTTGCCCTGCGCGTCGACGGCCACCCCGTTGGGCTGGTTCAGCTCGGCGAACACGGCCAGGCGGCCGTCGCCGGAGTAGCCGGCCCGGCCATCACCGGCGACGGTGGAGACCTTTCCGGACGGGGTCACCTCGACGACCCGGTTGTTGTAGGCATCGGCCACGAACACGTCGCCCTGGGCGTTCACGGCCACGGCCTGCGGCCGGTCCAGGGAGCTGAGCGTCGCCGGGAAGCCGAGCGACCGGGAGCCGGCGACACCAAGGCCGGCGATGCCGGTGCCGGCGAACCGGCGGATGACCCCGTTCGGCGTGACCTCGCGGACCGTGTTGTCGCCGCTGTCGGCGATGAAGATGTCACCGTTGGCGTCCTCGGCGGTGCCGCCCGGACGGTACAGCGACGCGCTCGCCGCCGGGCCGCCGTCGCCGTGCTCGCCGAACGCGGACAGCGAACCGGCGAAGGCCGCGGTGGCGCCGTTGGCGATCGTCGAGACCACGTCCGCGCCGGTGTTCGACACGTACACCGTGCCGTTGGCGGCGGACACGCCGACCGGGCGGTTCAGGCCGCCGCCGGGGCCCGTCGCGGTGTAGGTCAGGGTCTGCAGCACCGGGCTGGCCGTCGCGGCGCTAGCGCCAGCCGAACCGTCGGTGGCGGCCAGGGCAGCCGCGGAACCGCTGGCGGCCAGGGCGGTGGCCGACAGGGCCGCGGTCACGGCGGCCGCGCCGACCCGGCGGCGCCGATTGTGAGGCTGCTGGGATTTCAAGGTCATAGCTGGGACCTCCGGGGCAGGGGGACCTCGCCATCCGGGCCTTCCAGACCCAGCGGCGAGGCATTTCCAATCCGGAAGCCTCCGTGGCCAAGTTGACGATCCAGCAAATGATCAGGGGAATTGGCCCTGATTAATGCATCTGCATTAGCCTGCCCGGGACGCTGCGGGCCCCGCCGACCAGGAGCGGGCCGACCAGTCCGGTGTTACCAAGATTTAATCTAATATGTAGTCATTAGTCCGGCGAGGAACGGAACCAGGCGCCCCGAGCATGGCCACCGCAAGGTCGGTGAGAATCAGCGCGAATGGCGCCAGCGGCCCGACGAGATCGCTGTCGGCCTGGCTGTCGCGCTCCCAGCGGGCCAGGCCGCTGATCAGGAACCGGATAGCCAGCGCAACCCGGTTGGCGGCCTCTCAGGCAGGTGGGTCAGGCGCGCCGCCATGAGGTCATGCAGCCCTGGCCGAGCCGGGCGGCCTGGCTCATCGGGCTGGGCCGGCACGGGAAGGCGGCCGTCGCTGGCCATCCGCAGTGGCTGGTCCAGCAGCACCATCTCGCTGGACCGCGCCCAGTGCGACGGGGGGCAGCGGAGCATCTCCGCCGTGACCGGCTGAATGTGGGCCTCGACCAGGTGGCGGGTGGTCCGGGCGGCGAGTCCCGGCAGCCTGGCGATGAGATAGCGGCGGTGCTGCGCGATCGGGGTCTCGTGCCGTTCGCGGATCGCGTCGATCAGGCCGGGCCGTGACCCGAAGTGGTAGATGATCGCTGACTGGTTGCGCTGGCCGGCGGCGGCGGCGATGACGCGGTTCGGCACATCGAGCCCGCGGGTGGCCATGAGCGCCTCGGCGGCCACCATCAGGCGTAGCCGCGCCTCTCCTGGCCCGCGCGCGGCAGCAAAGCCGTGGGAGGAACGCGCATCATCCGGCAAAGCCACAGCCATGGCTCGGACAATAAGGTCGATATGGTACTAATACGTAGACATTAGATTAAATCTCGGCGACGCGGCCGGCACCGTGTTTCGCTCATCGGGCCAGCGCCCAGGCCACCATCCGCGGGAACTCCTCCCGCCAGAACGCGCCGCCGTGCGATCCGGCCCGCTCGGTCATCACGACGTCCCCGCCCGCATCGCGCAGCGCCTCCGCCCACCGGGTCGCGTTCTCGCGGAAGAACGGCTCCAGCGTGCCCGCGACGAGGTACGCGCGCGGAAGCGAATTCGGCATCGCGGCAGGCGGTCGGTAACCTCCGCCCGGTGACGCGCAGAAGACCGCACCGTAGATGTCGGGATGGCGAAGCCCCATGGCCAGCGCGAGCTCCGCACTCGCTGAGACACCGAATACCGCG
>JBOHCO010001303.1:0-1286 GCA_050698895.1 Streptosporangiaceae bacterium | reverse complement strand
GATCGGGTAGCCGATGTAGCAGACGTCGGAGCAGTCGAAGCTGAACAGCAGCGAGTTACGACCGGCGATCATCGGCAGCAGCGCCAGGCGGCGCGAGCCGACCGGGCCAAACGGGCCGAACCTGAGGCTCGGGTTGCAGGGGGGAGAGTAGAAGAACTCCCCGTCGTGGTAGCTGAGGCCGTGGTGCAGGCTGTTCAGCAGCACCGCCATCCCGCCGCGCACCGCCGCCGTGCCAACCCGCCGGATCTCGCGGTCCAGCAAGGGGCCGGCCGCCCGCCACCGCGGCTCGGTCACCGCCCAGGTGTCCAGCGACGCGTCGGCCATGGAGCTGAGCCAGCGGCGGGGCTGGTCAGCCGCGGCTTGCAGATGCGGCGGGCGACGGGGGCCGTCGGCCACCGCTTCCAGCTCGTCGGTGAGCACGGCGCCGGGCAGTTCCCGCATCCTGGCCGCCTGGTCAGCGACGGACGGATCGGCGAGCGGAGAGATCGGCGTGGCGGAGTCCGGTATCGTCGTCCAGCCGCGTGCGGTGAACATCTGCGCGGCGAATCGCGACTGCGGGCGCAGCCCATCGCGGACTGCGGCGAGAAGGCCGGCCGGCGCCCCCTGCGACTGCCCTGACGCCGCCTGGAGCAGCAGCGCGATTACAGATTGTTGCGGGGCCAGCGCGACCGAGACCGCCAGCGCATCGGGCGCCCCCGACCGGAGCGGCTCGCGGGGTCTGGGCACCGATGCGGCCGCGATCACCCTGTTGTCACCCATGTAACTACCGTGCGCCCTGGTGAGTCGAGCTGACCAGCCCGTTCGGCGCGAGTTCGCGAGGCGATCCCGGGACGTGACCGCGGCGCCGTCGGATCGTGACCTCGAAGTTCTTCGAGCTGGTCCTGACACAGGCACGCCCCTGGCGAAGGATCACAGCCAGTGACTGGTCCCGTCGGGCGGGAATGGCCGCCTGGCCATCCCGGTATCGCCCGATCGGGGGACAGGCATGCTCTTGCGGAAGGAGCTCACATGAATCTGTTGAGACGTAAGCTGCGTCTCGCGGCGGGCGTGATGGCCGGGGTGAGCGTGGTCGCGCTGGTCGCGGCCGGCTGCGGTGCCAGCGGCGGCACCAGTTCCTCAGGCCCAGCGACGGGAGCGAGGGTCAAGGGCGGCACCGCGATGGTGGCGCTGCCGGCCGGCATTACCTACAGCTGGATCTTCCCGTTCTACGCGATCACCAACGCCGGCGTTTACAACGGCAACCAGTTCCAGTTCCTGATGTACCGGCAGCTGTACATGTTCGGGAA
>JBOHCO010001302.1:0-4894 GCA_050698895.1 Streptosporangiaceae bacterium | reverse complement strand
CGGCCGCGCCGTCGCGGTGCGCCCGCAGCCAGTTAGCCGCCGTCACGCACCAGCGGTCCCCCGGCGTCAGGCCGGGGAACCCGAACTGGGGCACCGGAGTGCTCAGGTCGTTGCCGATGCCGCGCTGGTGGGCCAGGAACTCCGCGGTCACCACCGCGCAGATCGTGTGGCGGCCCAGGTCCTCGGCGCCGGTGTTGCAGCACCCGTCCCGGTAAAACCCGGTGAGCGGGTCGGTGCCGCAGGGCTCCAGCTCGCCGCCCAGCACGTTGCGGTCGTCCATGCCACGAAGTATCCCCCACGCCGCCCCGGCAGTAGACAGCACGGCCAACAGGCACGGGCGGACCGCCGGCGGCCGGGCTCCGTCCTGCTTAGCCGCATACCAGCAGAGCCAGGCCGCCGGCCCGACCGCTAGCCTGACCGGCATGGACCCCAGCAGCTATCAGCACCTGACGCTCGAACAGCGGCCGCACGGCATCCTGCTCATCACCCTCAACCGCCCCGAGAAGCTGAACGCCGCCGACGAGGTAATGCACTCCGAGCTGGCCCGCGTGTGGGCCGAGGTGAGCAAGGACCCCGACGTGCGGGTGGCGGTGGTGACCGGCGCCGGGCGGGCGTTCTCGGCCGGCGGGGACCTGGCCATGGTCGAGCGCATCGCGGGCAACTTCGACCGGGCCACCCAGATGCTCGGCGAGATGAGCGACCTGGTCTACAACATGGCCAACTGCGACAAGCCCATCGTGTCGGCGATCAACGGCGTCGCGGTGGGCGCCGGCCTGGTCGTCGGGGTGCTGGCCGACATCAGCGTCTGCGCCCTGGACGCGAAGCTGGGCGACGGGCACGTGCGGCTCGGGGTGGCGGCCGGCGATCACGCCGCGATCATCTGGCCGCTGCTGTGCGGGATGGCCAAGGCCCGCTACTACCTGATGACCGGCGAGATGGTCACCGGCGCCGAGGCCGAGCGCATCGGCCTGGTCAGCAAGGCGCTGCCCACCGACGAGGTGCTGCCCGAGGCGCTGCGCATCGCCGAGGGGCTGGCCACCGGGCCGCAGCAGGCCATCCGGCTGACCAAGCGGGCGCTGAACGGCTGGCTGCGGGTGGCGGGCCCGATCTTCGACCAGTCGGCGGCCTACGAGATGCTCACGTTCCTGGGCGACGACGTCAAGGAAGGCGCCGCCGCCCTCCGCGAGAAGCGACCGCCCCGGTTCGCCTAGCGCCGACACGGCCGCCGTCATGATCGCGGCAATCCATCCGCGACTCTATCGCGGACCGATTGCCGTGATCATGGAAAGCCCGCGGCCGGGCCGAGCCGGGGCCGGGCGGGGCCGGGGCCGAGCGGGGCCGAGCGGGGCCTGACCTGCTACTCGTCCTTCTCATGGCGGTCCAGGAACTCGAAGACGTCGGCCTCATCGACGCCGGGAAAGCTGCCGGCCGGCAGGGCCAGCAGGATGTGCGAGTGGGCCCGGGCCGACGGCCAGGCCTGCCCGTCCCAGCGCGCGGCCAGCGGGGCGGGCGGGCGCTGGCAGCAGTCCCCGTCCGGGCAGGCCGACTTCGTCCGGCGGGTCGTCTCGCGGCCCCGGAACCAGCGTGACTCCTCGAACGGCACGCCCAGCGTGATCGCGAAGCCGCTCGGGTCGACCTGGGCCGTGCACCAGTAGGTGCCGGACGGCGTGTCCGAGTACTGGCAGTACGGACTGAGCTTGTCGGCGGCCGAGAACACCTGCCGCCCGGACCAGGACCGGCACATCCGCTGGCCCTCGATGGACCCCGCCGCGTCGGCCGGGAACAGCACGCCGTCGTTCTCGTAGGCCTTGTAGATGACCCCGGCCGCGTCGTTCTTCACGAAGTGGCAGGGCACGCCGAGGTGATGGGTGGCCAGGTTGGTGAACCGGTGCGCGGCCATCTCGTAGGACACCGAGAACACGTCGCGCAGGTCCTCCACCGACAGTTCCCTGGCCGCCTTGGCCTCGGCCAGGAACGCCGCGGCGCCCTGCTCGGGCACCAGCACCGCGGCGGCGAAGTAGTTGGCCTCGATCCGCTGGCGCAGGAACTCGGCGAAGTCGGCCGGCGCCACGTGGCCGAGCACGAAGTGGCCCAGCGTCTGGAGCAGCACCGCGCGCGGGGTGTGCATGCCCAGCGCCTCCTGGCGCAGGTAGATCCGGCGGTTGCGCAGGTCGGTCACCGAGCGGGCCGAGGTGGGCACGTCGGACACGTAGCGCACCGAGAAGCCGTGCTTGCTGACCACCGACAGCAGCATGCCGTGCGACAGCGCGCCGCCCGAGTAGCCCACCGTGGCCAGCGCGCCCGCGGCGGCCTCCTCGATCCCGGCGAAGTAGTTGTCCTGGTCGCGCATCATCCCGCGCAGGTCCGCGTTGGCCGAGCGGGCCTCCTCCGGGGTGGCGGTCGGCTTGACCCGGTGCCGGCGCAGCTCGGCGTGCAGGGCCAGGATGTGCTCGATCACCTCGCTGGGCACCCGCGCGCCGACCCGCAGCGGGGGCAGCCCGAGGTCGGCGGCGGCCGGGTCGCGCTGGACCTCGGCCAGCGCGATCTCGAGCTGGGCCCGGCGGCTGGGCGGCTGGCGGCGCATGAGCTCCTCGGCGGGCACCCCCAGCGCCGCGGCCAGCGACTCGATGAGCGACAGCTTGGGCTCGCGGCGGCCGTTCTCCAGCAGCGACAGCACCGAGGGGGCGCGGCCGACCTTGGCCCCGAGCTCGGCCAGGGTCAGCCCGCGCGCCCGCCGGAAGTGCCGCAGCCGCTGCCCGAACACGCCGAGATCAAGGCCTACTTCCGGCAAGGATTGTGAATCTTCATCAGTGAAGATACTCATTTCTTCACTCTAGACGAAGAGAGCGCAAACTTCACGCGGAATGCCCCTGGTGTCGGCCCGGAACCGCATGCAGCCTGAGAGCACAACCCGGGGACGACACACCAGGAGGTTTCCCGTGAGCGACAGTCGCCTCGAGGGCAGCGCCACCATGAACAGCAGCGCCACCAAGAACAGCACGAACGCCGGCATGACGATGGATGACCAGGTCACGGCGATCCGCCGGCAGTGGGCGACCGACCCGCGCTGGAGCGGGATCGAGCGGACCTACAGCGCCGCCGACGTGGTCCGGCTGCGCGGCTCGGTGCAGGAGGACCACACCCTGGCCCGGCTCGGCGCCGAGCGGCTGTGGTCGCTGCTGCGCTCCGGCGGGTACGTCAACGCGCTCGGCGCCCTGACCGGCAACCAGGCCGTGCAGCAGGTCCGGGCCGGCCTCCAGGCCATCTACCTGTCCGGCTGGCAGGTCGCCGCCGATGCCAACCTGGCCGGCCAGACCTACCCCGACCAGAGCCTGTACCCGGCCAACTCGGTGCCGGCCGTCGTCCGCCGGATCAACAACGCGCTGCTGCGCGCCGACCAGATCACCTGGGCCGAGTCGCAGAACGACGGCGCGCCGCACTGGATGGCGCCCATCGTGGCCGACGCCGAGGCCGGCTTCGGCGGCGTGCTCAACGCGTTCGAGCTGATGAAGTCGATGATCGCGGCCGGCGCGGCCGGGGTGCACTGGGAGGACCAGCTCGCCTCGGAGAAGAAGTGCGGCCACCTCGGCGGGAAGGTGCTCATCCCGACCTGGCAGCACATCAAGACGCTCAACGCGGCCCGGCTGGCCGCCGACGTGTGCGGCGTGCCCTCGCTCGTCGTGGCCCGCACCGACGCCCAGGCGGCCACCCTGATCACCAGCGACATCGACGAGCGGGACCAGCGGTTCGTGACCGGCGAGCGGACCGCCGAGGGCTTCTACCGGGTCCGCAACGGCATCGAGCCGTGCATCGCCCGCGGCCTGGCCTACGCGCCGCACGCCGAGCTGCTGTGGATGGAGACCTCCAAGCCCGACCTGGACGTCGCGCGCGAGTTCGCCGAGGCCATCAAGGCCGTGTACCCCGACCAGATGCTGGCCTACAACTGCTCGCCGTCCTTCAACTGGCGCGCCCACCTGGACGAGGGCACCATCGAGAAGTTCCAGCGCGAGCTCGGCGAGATGGGCTACACCTTCCAGTTCATCACCCTGGCCGGCTTCCACGCGCTGAACCAGTCCATGTTCGACCTGGCCCGCGGGTACGCCGCCGAGGGCATGCCCGCCTACGTCCGGCTGCAGGACGCCGAGTTCGCCGCCGAGGCGGCCGGCTACACCGCGACCCGGCACCAGCGCGAGGTGGGCACCGGCTACTTCGACAAGGTCACCTCGGCGATCAACCCGGACGCCTCGACGACCGCGCTGACCGGCTCCACCGAGGCCGAGCAGTTCGCCGCGGCGCACTGACTCTGCAGCCTCTGCAGCCTCGGCAGCAAAAACCCCCAACCCGAAAAGGCGCTCCTTAACAAGAGAGTCGCCCGGGCGGACCCGGCTACTGCAGCAGCCGGGTCGCGCCGGGCGGGCCGTAGTCGGGCGGGCCGTAGTCGTCGTAATCCTCGTAGGCCACGGCCCGCCGGCGGCGCCGCCAGCGGGACGGCACGAACAGCGGGATGATCATCGCCGCGCCCAGCAGCGCCAGGATCCCGCTGGTCAGCAGGACCTGGAAGCCGTCGCCCATGTCGCGGTCATGCATCGGGATCAGCCGCAGCGCGCTGGCCGACCGGGCCACCAGCAGCCCGGTCCAGCCGAGCAGCGCGAGCCCCGGCAGCCCCGCGGCCAGCGGGGACACGGCCGGGGCGACCAGCAGCAGGCCCAGCAGCAGCCCGGTGCCCGCCACCACGGCCACCGCCAGCGCGCCGGTCATGCTGGTCAGCCCGCTGCCATCGTGCTGGACCGCGCGGATCATGCCGGTACCCCAGCCGCCGCCTGCGAACAGCGCCGCCGCCAGCATGAGCGCGAGTATGAACCCAACTACGTGCCGCATCTGCCACTCTCCGGTT
>JBOHCO010001301.1:0-5532 GCA_050698895.1 Streptosporangiaceae bacterium | reverse complement strand
CGCAGCGCCGACAGCGCCTGGGACACGGCGGGCTCGCTGACGCCGAGCGCGCTGGCGGCGGCCGTCACCGAGCCCAGCCGGGCGACCAGCACGAACGCGTTCAGCTGCGTGAGCGTCATGGCACTGTCGATTATCACCCAGCCATAGCTCAGCTATGACCCCAGCCAGCGCGGCCCCCGGACCGGGAAGAATATCGACGTCGCCGGCGTGCATCGCCTCGCCCGCGGTCCAGCGGTCGCCCCAGCGGACCATGACCATAAGCAGCTCGCACAGCCGCCGGGGACCTGGATGTCGAGCTGATGGGCTCGGGCGTGGTCAGGACGGCCCTGCTCGCCGGGCTGCTGGACGAGATCACCATCCACCTGGTGCCGATCCTGCTCGGTGGCGGGACGCCGTACTTCGACGCGCTGCCCGCCGCGGTGGAGCTGGATGTGGTCCGGGTGGTGGCCGCGCCGGGGGTCACCCACCTGACCTTCGCCGTCGGCACTGAGCCGCGCCGCTCGTACACTCGACACGCGTGCTGAACATCGGGGAGGGACGCGTGCAGGTACCAGCACATGTCGAGTACGAGCGGGCGACCAGCGTCGAGCACGCCCTCAGCCTGCTGGCCCGGTTCGGCCCCGAGGCCCGCATCCTGGCCGGCGGGCACAGCCTGATCCCGATGATGAAGCTGCGACTGGCCCAGCCCGAGACCCTCGTCGACATCAACGACGTCAGCGAGCTGGCCCAGGTCGGCGTGACCGGCGGGCAGTTGCGGATCGGCGCCATGGTCCGGCACGCGCAGCTGCTCGACCACGCCGAGGCCGGAGATTTGTTTGCGATATTGCACGACGCCGAGCGGGTCATCGCCGATCCGATCGTGCGCAACTGGGGCACGATCGGCGGCTCGGTGTGCCAGGCCGACCCGTCCGAGGACCTGTCGGCCACGTTCGCCGCCCTTCAGGCCACCATGGTCATCCGCGGCCCCGACGGCGAGCGGACCGTGCCGGCCAGGGACTTCCACACCGGGCCGTACGAGACCGTCGTCCGGCCGGGCGAGATCCTGACCGAGATCCGGGTCGCGCTTCAGCCCCGCCCCGGCGCCTACCGCCGGGGCAGCGCCTACCAGAAGGTCGGCCGCCGGGTCGGGGACTGGCCGGTGGGCGCGGCCGGGGCGGCGCTCTGGCTCAGCGACGGGGTCGTGGCCGAGGCCGGGATCGGCCTGTCCGCGGTCGGCGCGCGGCACTTCTCGGCCGCCGAGGCGGAGGACTTTCTGCGCGGCGCGCCCGCCAGCGCGGCGACCTTCGCGCGGGCCGGGCAGATCGCCGCGGAGCACTGCCGGCCCAGCTCCGACCAGCGCGGCCCGGCCGACTACAAGCGGCACCTGGCCTGCGAGCTCACGATCCGCGCCCTGGACCTGGCCCTGCGCCGGGCCCAGGCGGCTGATCCCATCCGCGCGGAACGCGCACCGGGGGGTCCGGTAGGTCGTCCCCCCGGGTCATACGGATCGGCCTGAGATGGAGATCACGGTCACCGTGAATGGCGCCGTGTGCCGGCGCGAGATCGAGCCGCGGCTGCTGCTGATCCACTTCCTGCGCGATGAGCTGCGGCTCACCGGATCGCACTGGGGCTGCGACACCTCCAACTGCGGCGCCTGCGTGGTCTGGCTGGACGAGATCCCGGTGAAGTCATGCACCGTCCTGGCCGCGATGGCCGACGGCCACCGGGTGCGCACAGTGGAGGGGCTCGAGCAGGCCGGCCAGCTCGACCCGGTGCAGGAGGGCTTCGCCCAGTGCCACGGCCTCCAGTGCGGGTTCTGCACGCCGGGCATGATGATGACCGCGCGCTGGCTGCTCGACCACCACCCCGATCCGTCCGCGGAGCAGATCCGGGAGGCCATCTCGGGGCAGATCTGCCGGTGCACCGGCTACGAGAACATCGTTCGCTCGATCCAGTGGGCCAGCAAGCACCCGTCGGGCTCGGTGGCCGGCGAGGGAGAGGTGCCCGCATGACCGTTCCTAGCACCCCCGTTTCTAGCACCCCTGCGCCGCCGGCCGGCGGCAACAGCGCGTATGGACCTCTGCCCAGGAAGGAGGACGCGCGGTTCATCCGCGGCAAGGGCCGGTTCGTGGATGACATCCAGCTGCCGGGCATGCTCTACGGCGCGGTGCTGCGCAGCCCGCTGGCGCACGCCCGGATCGTGTCCGTGGACGCCGCCAACGCGCTGGCCCATCCCAAGGTCGAGGCCGTGATCACCGGCGAGACCCTGACCGAGCGCAACCTGGCCTGGATGCCGACCCTGTCCAGGGACGTGCAGGCCGTCCTGGCCACCGACAAGGTCCGCTACCAGGGCCAGGAGGTCGCCTTCGTGGTCGCCCAGGACCGCTACTCGGCCCGCGACGCCCTGGAGCTGATCAACGTCGAGTACGAGCCCCTGCCTCCCGTGGTGGACGCCAAGCGGGCACTGGACCCCGGCGCCCCGGTGGTCCGCGACGACCTGCCCGGCAAGGCCGACAACCACATCTTCGACTGGGAGGCCGGCGACCAGGCCGCCACCGACGCGGCGTTCGCCGCCGCCGACGTGGTGGTGACCCAGGACATGCTCTACCCCCGCTCGCATCCCGCGCCGCTGGAGACCTGCGGCATCGTCGCTGACCTGGACGCGGTCAGCGGCAAGCTGACCCTCTGGTGCACCTCCCAGGCGCCGCACGCGCACCGCACCATGTACGCGCTGGTCGCCGGGGTGCCCGAGCACAAGATCCGGGTTGTCTCGCCCGACATCGGCGGCGGGTTCGGCAACAAGGTCCCGGTCTATCCCGGCTACCTGTGCGCCATCGTCGGGGCCATGGTGACCGGCAGGCCGGTCAAGTGGGTGGAGGACCGCTCCGAGAACCTGATGTCGACCACGTTCGCCCGCGACTTCCACATGCACGGCGAGATCGCCGCGACGAAGGACGGCAAGATCCTGGGCCTGCGCGCCCGGGTGCTGGCCGACCACGGCGCGTTCAACGCCACCGCCCAGCCGACCAAGTACCCGGCCGGGTTCTTCCACATCTTCACAGGCTCCTACGACCTGCCGGCCGCGCACTGCCAGGTCACCGCGGTGCACACCAACAAGGCCCCCGGCGGCGTGGCGTACTCGTGCTCGTTCCGCATCACCGAGGCGGTGTACCTGGTCGAGCGGATGGTGGACCTGCTCGCCCGCGAGCTTGACCTGGACCCGGCCGAGCTGCGGATGCGCAACCTGCTGCGCCCCGAGCAGTTCCCCTACACCGGGCCGACCGGCTGGGAGTACGACTCGGGCAACTACCCGCGGGCGCTGCGGCTGGCCATGGACATGGCCGGCTACGAGCAGCTCCGGGCCGAGCAGGCCGAGAAGCGGGCCCGCGGCGAGTACATGGGCATCGGCCTCAGCTTCTTCACCGAGGGGGTCGGCGCCGGGCCGCGGGCCCACATGGACATCCTGGGCCTGGGCATGGCCGACGGCGCCGACCTGCGCATCTACCCGACCGGCAAGGCCGTGCTGGCCATCTCGGTGCAGACCCAGGGCCAGGGCCACGAGACCACCTTCGCCCAGCTCGTGGCGGGCGAGCTGGGACTGTCCCCGGACGACGTCGAGGTCGTGCACGGCGATACCGACGCGACCCCGTTCGGGCTGGGCACCTACGGCTCCCGCTCGACGCCGGTCTCAGGAGCGGCCGCGGTCATGGTGGCGCGCAAGGTCCGGGAGCGGGCCCGCCTCGTCGCGGCGGCCATGATGGAGGTGTCCGCCGACGACCTGGACTGGGTGAACGGCCGGTGGCAGGTGCGCGGTGACCCGGAGCAGTCGGCCGGGATCGCCCAGATCGCCATGGCGGCGCACGGCTCGCTGGAGCTGCCCGAGGGCGTGGAGGGTCACCTGGACGCCGAGACGGTCTACAACCCGCCCAACCTCACGTTCCCGTTCGGGGCCTATATCTGCGTGACCGACGTCGACCCCGGCACCGGCGTGGTGAAGGTCCGCCGGTTCATCGCCGTGGATGACTGCGGAGTGCGGATCAACCCCATGATCGTCGAGGGTCAGGTGCACGGTGGCCTGGCCGACGGGGTGGGAATGGCGCTGATGCAGGTCATCGCCTTCGATGAGAGCGGCAACTGCCTGGGCGGCTCGTTCATGGACTACCTGCTGCCGACCGCGCTGGAGTGCCCGTCCTGGGAGCTGGGCGAGACGGTGACCCCGTCGCCGCACCACCCGGTCGGGGCCAAGGGGGTCGGCGAGTCGGCCACCGTGGGCTCGCCGCCGGCCGTGGTGAACTCGGTCCTGGACGCCCTCGCGCCGTTCGGCGTGCGGCACGCGGACATGCCGCTCACCCCGGCCAGCGTGTGGTCGGCCATCCAGGGCCGGCCGCTGCGCACCGACCTGGCGGTCTCGTGAGGTCCTGGTGGGCGGCCTGGTGCCGGCCCTGCCGCATCATGGACGAATGAGGATCTTCGTGAGGGTCTATGAGTGAGCTCGCCGAGCAGCTGCCCGACGTGGGCGCGCTGCTCACCGCGCTGGACTCGGTCAGCTACCTGGCCGACGAGCCGCTGGGCACCGCGCTGTTCCTGGCCGCCCGGATGGGCCAGCCCATCCTGCTGGAGGGCGAGCCGGGGGTAGGCAAGACCGAGGCGGCCAAGGCCCTGGCCCAGGTGCTGGACACCCCGCTGATCCGGCTCCAGTGCTACGAGGGCCTGACCTCGGCCGAGGCCATGTACGAGTGGAACTATCCCCGCCAGCTGCTGGCCATCCGGCTAGCCGAGGCCCGCGGCGAGACCCCGCGCGAGGCCGACCTGTTCAGCGACGAGTTCCTGCTCGAGCGCCCGCTGCTGGCCGCGCTCGACCACCCCGGCCCCCGGCCCGCCGTGCTGCTGATCGACGAGGTCGACCGCGGCGACGACGAGTTCGAGGCGTTCTTGTTCGAGCTGCTGGCCGAATCCGCCGTCACCATTCCCGAGCTGGGCACCCGCCGGGCCGCGTACCCGCCGGTCGTCGTGCTCACCTCCAACCGCACGCGCGATCTGCACGACGCGCTGAAGCGCCGCTGCCTCTACCACTGGATCGACTATCCGGACACCGGCCGGGTGGCCGCGATCATCCGCCGCCGGGTGCCCGCCGCCGGCGTGTCGCTCACCGAGGAGGTGGCCTGGGGCGTGGCCCGGCTGCGCGACCTGGACCTGGCCAAGCCGCCGGGCGTGGCCGAGGCGATCAGCTGGGCCGGGGCCCTGCACATGCTGGGCGCCGCCAGCCTGGACGCCGCGGCCGCGGAGCGGACCGCGGGTGCGGTGCTCAAGTACGCCGAGGACTACCGGACCGTGCGGGAGGCCGGGTTCGCGGTCGTCGTCCCCGACGGTGCCGGCGCTGCTGACCGTGCTGACCGTGCTGACCGTGCTGACGGGCCGGAGAACGGCAATGGGCCAGGGGAAGCCGATGGGGGCCGCGGCTCGGGCCGCGCCGCCAGTGCGGGTGGCGCCGGTTCCGGTGGCTGACGACCTGGCCGAGGTCAGCGCCCGCTTCGGCGCGGCGCTGCGCCAGGC
>JBOHCO010001300.1:0-3098 GCA_050698895.1 Streptosporangiaceae bacterium | reverse complement strand
CGCCGGCGCCGCGGCCTCGATGGCGGCCTGCGCCGCGGCGTGCGCCCTGGTCACGGTCGCGGCCAGGTCCTCCGGGTCGAAGGACTCCCACGGCTTGTTGTAGTTCGGGCCCAGGGCGAGCGCCAGGCCCCAGTGGGCCAGCGCGCACCGCTCGTCGGCGGCCAGCGCGCGCTCGAAGCAGCTCACGGCCTCCTCGTGGTTGAAGCCGTACGTCCACACCAGCCCGCGGGTGAACCACAGCCGGGCCTGCTCCGACGTGGTCGTCACCGGGCGCTGGTAGGTGCCGAGGTCAAAATAGTCAGCCATCACGCAGCACCCTAGCCGGGCTACCCGGGCCGGCGGCTAGCCCCGGCCCGCGGCTAGCCCGGCAGGCAGCGGCCCCAGGTCAGCCAGGCCAGGATGTCCATGGTGAGCACGCCGTCCGCCGCGAAGGGCGCGACCAGGCCGGTCACCTCCCGGTCGAACTCGGCCGACTCCGCGGCGGGCATGCCCTCCCTGGCCAGGCTCGAGGTGGAGTGCAGGGCCTCGATGTAGTCGGCCACCGGCTGGCGGAACGGCACCGGCGCCGTCGTCGCCCGGCCGGCCACCTCGAACAGGCCCGTCGCGGACAGCCCGTCGGCCAGCCTGAACTCCGGGTCGTAGCCGGGGTTGCGCGAGTGCCGGATGATGATCTCGGTCAGGCGCTCCTCCCAGGGCGGCGCCGGCGCGTCATGGTCCACGATGACCAGGTAGCCGTGCCCGGTCAGCACGCCGGCCAGCCGGCTCAGCGTTTCCGGCCAGGGCATCCAGTGCATGCTGGCCCCGGCGGTGACCAGGGCGTACGGGCCGCCGAGCGGGGCATCCTGGGCGGCACCGACGATCCAGCGCAGGTTGGGCTGGCGGCCGCCGGGCCGGTCCCGCCCGGCCTCGACCATCGCCGCCGAGATGTCCAGCGCGTCCACGTGATCGACCATCCGGGCCAGCGGGCGGGCCAGCGCACCTTCCCCGGCGCCCAGGTCGAGGACGTCGCGGGGGGTATCGGTGATCAGCTCGTCGAGGATCTTGAATACCTCGGCCGGATACGGCGGCCGGTGCTGGTAGGCGTGCGCCACGCCGCGGTGGCCGAAGGTGGCCGCCAGCCGGTCGCGCTCAGTTGGCCGTAGCGTCATTTGCTCAGGATAATTGCGGCGTAAAAAGGTTAGATCGGTAGGGCATGACGAGCGTTTCTGCCGGGCTTCACGGCTGGCGCGGCTTGACTCCGTACCCCGGTACGCAGGCTAGGGTGCCCGGGGTGAAGTTCGGGATCTTCTATAACACGGGTAGCTGCGGCACCGACCCCGATCAGCTGGTCGGGGTCGCCCGGCACGCCGAGGCGTGCGGCTTCGATTCGTTCTACGTCGGCGAGCACATCGCGCTGTACCCGGGGGCGACGGCCGGCCCGATGACGTTCCCGGCGGACCTGGCCGTCGCCGATCCGCTGGACA
This sequence comes from Streptosporangiaceae bacterium, assembly GCA_050698895.1. Taxonomy (GTDB): domain Bacteria; phylum Actinomycetota; class Actinomycetes; order Streptosporangiales; family Streptosporangiaceae; genus DASUBV01. Next base: position 1,635 of record JBOHCO010001300.1, on the reverse strand, counting down.
GCCTGAGCTTCGTCGCGGCCGCCACCGAGCGCATCCTGCTCGGCACCGGGGTGCTGCTGCTGCCCTACCACCACCCGGTCGTGCTGGCCAAGCGGCTGGCCACCATCGACGTGCTGTCCCGCGGCCGGATGCGGCTGTTCACCGTCGGCCTGGGCGTGCTGCCGGGCGAGGCCGAGGCCATGGGAGTCGACTTCGCGACCCGCGGCCGCCGCGCCGACGAGGCCATCGACGTGCTGCGGCTGCTGTGGGCGGGCGACGCGGACGGGGTCAGCTTCGACGGGGAGTTCTTCTCGTTCCGCGACCTGACCAGCTATCCCAAGCCCGTGGGCGGGATGCTGCCGATCCACGTCGGCGGGTCGAGCGCGGCCGCGGCGCGCCGGGCCGGCCGCCGGGGGGACGGTTACTTCCCCGGCGGCCGGCTCACCGCCGCGGAGCGCGCCCGCCAGGCGGAGCTGATGCGGGGGGCCGCGGCGGAGGCGGGCCGGGATCCGGACGCGCTGGAGTACACGCGCTGGGAATCGATCGGCATGTCGGCGGCCGACGTGGACGCGCACGCCAGCCAGGGGACGACGCGCTTGGTCGTGAGCCCGGGCTCGGCCGGCCTGGCGGAGCAGCGCGAGGAGATCTCGGCGTTCGCCACCCGGCTCGGGCTGGTCTTTACGGACTGATATCCCTGCCGGCCCCGGCCGCGCAGAAACGGCGGAAACCCCGGAAGCCGCGACCCCGCCTGGCGCGCAAACCGGGCGGGGCCAGATCCACAGGAAGGAATCGGGATCTGCGGCCGATATTACTCCGGCCCGGCAGAAATGAGCACCGACCCGGCCCTGTTATCCAAGATAGGAAGTTCTGGTGCTAATCCGCTTGTTCCCGCAGCCGTGGTGGCCAGGCAGGCCCAGGCCGTCCGTGGCCTCGGAATCCCTGGTGCAGAAGTTGACCCGCCAGGTGAAGGCGTCGTGCCGGCCGATCCGGAACCGGTACCGCAGCGTGATCACGAACTCGTACAGGTGCTTGCGCTGCGGCCTGCTGGCGGTGGCCGTCCGGCTCAGGGTCAGCGTCTTCGGCGCGGGCGGGCGGCCGGACCTGGCCAGCCGCAGCCCGGCGTACAGGTACCAGTGCTTGGCCGCCTCGGTCCGGTAGGTCGACGCCGGCACGCTCACCCACAGGCGCAGCGTGATGTGGCAGACCGGGCGGGCCGGCCGGGAGCAGGACCGCTTGCCGGTGATCGCGCCCAGCGCCTCGACGTACACCGTCCGGACCGCCGAGTCCGGGACCGCGCCCGGCCCCGTGCCGGTCACCTGGATCCGGTAGCTGGTGGCGATCTCGGGCCGGACCCGGAACGAGTACCGCGCGCTCGCGCCCGTCAGGGTGACCGAGGCGCCCTTGGCGTAGGTCGTCGCCCCGAACCGCTCGTACAGCAGCGTGGCCCGGTCGCCCCGGGTCGCGCCGCTGACCGTCCCGCTGACGGTCGCCACCGTGCTGGCCGACGGGCCGCGGTAGGCGACCAGCGTGCGCCCGGTGACCTTCGGGAGCGTGGACCTGGTGCCGATGGTGATCGTGACGGCCGCCGGGCTGGCCCCGGCCGGGCTGCTGGTGGCGGCGCTGCTGGTGGCGGCGCTGCTGGTGGCGGCGCTGGCC
>JBOHCO010001299.1:0-12109 GCA_050698895.1 Streptosporangiaceae bacterium | reverse complement strand
CCCGACCTGAAGGCCTCCGCCATCGAGCGCGTCGGACGCGACTTCACCGGCTACGTAGCTTTCGACACCCGATCGGTGACCGTCAGCGAAAATGACGACGACGGCGGCTGTCATGCCTGAGTTCGGTCGGGCGCCGGGCCGCCGGTGCGACGGCCGAATGCCAGCCCGGCAGCCAGGGCCGCGGTGGTCGCCGCGCCCAGCGCGGCCACGACGGCTGAGCTGTGCGGAATCGCGTATCCGCTGGCCAGGACGGAGGCGGTGAACGCGAGGTAGGCGGCGATGATCAGGGTTCCGCTGCCCCGGCTGAGCCCGTGGTCGCGGTAGGCGAAGGCCAGCGTGGCCAGGGTCAGGATGGCGTACCAGGTGGTGATGAGTACGGCCTGGCCCGTGGGGCGGCCCAGCCCGATGACCGCCGCTGGCAGCAGCAGGCCGGCGATCACGTTGAGGTTGTTGCTGTTCAGCGCCGTGCTCAGGGTGGCGGCACCGCGGCCGCGCGCAGCCAGGTACACCGCTGCGACGGCGTTGGGCAAGCTGGTCACCGCGGCCAGCACCAGGCCGCCGGTCACGATCTCCGGGACCGCGTACCGGATGCCCAGGACCGACGCCGCCCGTTCCATCGTCACGCTGGCTGCGATCACCACGATCAGCGCCGCGGCTGCGATCACCACGTCCTGCGCTGTTCCCCGCCGGGGCCGGATCGCCGATTCCAGCTCCTGCTCCTCCTGCGACACCGCCGAGCGCAGCCACGCAATCCAGCCCGGCGGCAGCCGGAGTACTCCCAGGCCCCGGCCGCGGCGTCCCAGGACCAGCACGTACAGGGCCGCGACCGCCACGGCCAGGACCAGTCCCGCGACGGCGGGGATGGCGCCGAGCACGACGGCCAGGCTCACGCCCGCCACCCACAGGGCCACCGCCCCGCCCAGGGCCACCACCTTGCGGTGCAAGCCGATCCGCCCGGCGACCAGCGCGCCCAGGCCCAGCAGGGCGGCCAGGTTGAACACATTCGACCCGACTATCACTCCGGCGCCGACCCGCTGCTGGTGGTGGGCGACCGCGGTAACGGCGGACGTGATCTCCGGCGCGTCGGCGGCCAGCGCGGCCACCAGGCCGAGCAGCCCCTCGGACAGGCCCAGGCGCTCTCCGACCCGCTCCAGCCGGGTCACCAGCATGAAACTGGTCAGCAGGCTGATCAGCGCCCCGGCCAGGAAGCCCGGCCACGCCAGACCGGCCGTCAGCTCCTGCTCCAGGCAGGCTCACCGGCGGCCGCGACTGCCAGCCAGTCCGGGCTCAGGTACGCGGTGATCGCGGCGGGCGAGCCGCCGGCGGACGTGTTCTGAGTGGTCATCGCGGGCTCCTGGCGGACGATTTCGGCAGCTGCGAGCGTCGTGCCGACCAGACTTCCCGGCTCACCTGATCACGAGCATAGACTCCGCCGTGCTGACCGCAAAGACCATCGGCGCCAGGCCGCGGAGATCCGCACGGCCCTCGCCGGGCGTCGCGAGGCCGGTCCTGGCCGAGGAGGAGCCTGTTGTCTGACGAGCGCCCGGCGGCTGCCGCTGGCCTGTTCTCCGGCCGGACGGCGTGGGCGCGGCGGCTGGAGACACCGCTGCGCAGCTTCCTGCGGACGGAGACCGGCAGCGCGGCGGTGCTGCTGGCCATGACCGTGGCCGCCCTGGTGTGGGCGAATGCCGACGCGGCCTCGTATGAGCGGGTCTGGGACGCGCGGCTGTCGGTCCGGCTGGCCGGCGCCGGGGTCGCGCTGGACCTGCGCGAGTGGGTGAACAGCGGGCTGATGACGTTCTTCTTCTTCGTCTTCGGCCTGGAGGCACGCCGGGAGTGGGACATGGGCGAGCTGCGGGAGCGGCGGCGGCTGGCGCTGCCGGTCCTGGCCGGGCTGGGCGGCCTGCTCGTGCCGGTCGCCATCTACCTGGCCGTGACCGCGGGCGGCCCGGCGGCCCGCGGCTGGGGCGCGGCGATGTCCACCGACACCGCGTTCGCGCTGGGGATGCTGGCGCTGACCGGGCCCCGCTTCCCGGACCGGGTCCGCGCGTTCCTGCTGTCGGTCGCGGTCGTTGATGACCTGGTCTCGCTGGCGGTGATCGCCGGTGTTTACAGCCGGGCCATCTCGGTGGCGGCGCTGGTGGCGGCGGTGGCGCTGTTCGCGGTGGTCCTGGTCCTGCGCCGGGCCGGGGTGCGGTACGGGATCGCCTACGCGGCGATAGGCGTGGCGACCTGGGTGGCGGTGCTGAAGTCGGGTGTCGACCCGGTCGTCGTCGGCCTGGCGATGGGCCTGCTGACCTATGCCTACCCGGCCGCGCGGCCCGACCTGGAGCGGGCCAGCGAGGCGTTCCGCAGCTTCCGCGAGCAGCCGACCCCCGAGCTGGCCCGCACGGCCAGCCTCGGGCTCGCCGCCGCGCTGTCGCCCAACGACCGGCTGCAGCAGCTCTACCACCCCTGGACCAGCTACGTCATCGTGCCGCTGTTCGCGCTGGCCAACGCCGGCATCGTGATCAGCGGCAGCTTCCTGGCCCGGGCCTATACCTCCCCGGTCACCCTGGGCATCCTGGTCGGCTACGTCGTCGGCAAGCCGATCGGGATCACCGGCGCGTCGTGGCTGCTGACCCGCCTTAGCCGCGGCCGGCTGCGGCCGCCGGTCGGCTGGGCGGCGGTCACCGGGACCGGCACGATCATGGGCATCGGCTTCACCGTCTCCATCCTGATCGCGACCCTGGCCTTCAGCGGCCTGCGGCTCCAGGAGGCCAAGCTCGGGGTCCTGTCCACCGTGCTCGCCGCGCCCGTCGTCACCTGGCTGGTGTTCCGGGCCACCGCGCTGCTGCCGCGCCGGCTGCAGGTCCGGGCGCTGCTGGGTACCTCGCAGACCGTCGTCGACCTCGGCTCGCCGGTCGATCCCGGCCGCGACCACATCCGCGGGCCTGAGCGCGCGCCGGTCACCCTGGTGGAGTACGGCGACTTCGAGTGCCCCTACTGCGGCCAGGCCGAGGCGGTCATCCGCGAGCTGCTCGCCGGCCACGGCGAGGTCCGCTACGTCTGGCGGCACCTGCCGCTCACCGATGTCCACCCGCACGCCCAGTTCGCCGCCGAGGCCAGCGAGGCCGCCGCCGACCAGGGCGCGTTCTGGCCGATGCACGACCTGCTCCTGGCCCATCAGGGCGACCTGCTGATGCGCGACCTGGTCCGCTACGCCGGCGACATCGGCATCGACGCCGGCCGGTTTCGCGCTTACCTGGCCCGGCGCGCGGGCAGCGCCCGGGTCGCCGAGGACGTCGACTCGGCCGACCTGAGCGGCGTGTCCGGCACCCCCACCTTCTTCATCAACGACCGCCGTCACTACGGCGCCTACGACATCGACGCCCTGACCACCGCCGTCCAGGCGGCCAAGGCCGCCGCGGTCGGGCTGAAGCCGCCGCCCCCGGCCACCTCGAGCGCAGGGTAGCCGCGGCCCAGCGTCGAGGACATGATCGGCTACCTGCGCAAGGCCCGGTCAGCCTGACCCGGACCCGTCTGTCACAACCCCTGCCCGTGCCGTGTGGTCAGGAGATGACCGACCCGCTTGACGTTCGCTAAACATTTGTTTATTTTATTAAACGTGAGTTCAGTAGCGGATGACCGGACGGCGCGGGCGGTGATCCGGGACGAGGCGCTGCGGTTGTTCGCCGCGCGGGGACCGGCCGCGGTGACAGTGCGGCAGATCGCCGCCGCCGCCAGGGTCTCCCCGGGCCTGGTGGTGCACCATTTCGGGTCGAAGGACGGGCTGCGGGAGGCGGTGGACGCGTACGTGCTGGCCATGTTCACCGCAATGCTCAGCGAGCTGACCGGGGACCTGTACGAGCCGGGGGCGGCCGGGTCACTGGCCGAGGCGGTGGTGCGGCATCTCCCGCCGGGCTCGCCGGTCCCGGCTTACCTGCGGCGGTTGCTGCTGGATGGCGGCGAGGCGGGCGGTGACCTGTTCCGCCGCCTGTACCGCGCCAGCACCGCCGCCCTGGAGTCCCTGGCCGCAGCCGGGATGGCGGCCCGCGGCCGGGACCCGGCGGTACGGGCGGCGATCTTGCTGTCCAATGACCTGGCCGTGCTCCTGCTGCGCGAGCACCTGGCCGAGGTGACCGGGACCGACCCGCTGTCGGCTGAGGGGATGGCCCGGTGGGGCGCGGAGATGCTCACCATCTACGCGGCCGGGCTGCTCGCCGTCCCGCCCGGAGATGACGGAGCTGAAGGAGGAGACGGAGCTGAAGGAGGAGATGGAGCTGAAGGAGGAGACGATGGAACAGGCCGTGCTTCAGGCCCGGGACATCCGTAAGTCCTACCGCAGGCACCCGGTGCTGCGCGGGGTGGACCTGACCGCCCGGCCGGGGCAGCTGGTAGCCGTGGTGGGCGAGAACGGCGCCGGGAAGTCGACGCTCCTGAGGATCCTGGCCGGCACCCTCGCCCCGGACGGCGGCCAGGTCGCGCTGGCCGGGACACTCGGGTACTGCCCGCAGGACCCGGTACTCAGCGACAGCCTCACCGCCAGCCAGCACCTGCGGTACTTCGCCGCCGCCCGCAGGCTCCCCTCCGTTGCCCGCGGGACAGAGCTGGCCCGGCAGCTGGGGTACGAGCAGTACCTGGACCGGGCGGCGGGGGAACTGTCCGGCGGCACCCGGCAGAAACTGAACCTCACCCTCGCCCTGCTGCACGATCCGGACGTGCTCCTGCTCGACGAGCCCTACCAGGGTTTTGACTGGGAAACCTACCTGCGGTTCTGGGACCTGGTCGGCGACCTGCGCGCCCGCGGCAAGACCGTCGTGATCATCACCCATCTGGTCTTCGAGCAGGACCGCTTCGACGTGCTCGCCGACCTGGCCGGCGGCCGTCTCACCCCCCGCGACCCGTCCGGAAAGGATGATCATGCCCGCGGCTGACCTCGCCCCCCGCCCCGCCGCTCCGGCCGCGCCGCCGGCCGCACCGGCGTTCCGGCAGTTCCCGGTCGCGTGGCGGTTCGCGCTGCGCAACCAGTCCCGCAACCGGCTCGCCTGGCTGCTGCTGATCGCATTCGTGCCGGTCTGGTATGAGCTGATGCTGGGCATTGCCGGGCACACCCGGCTGACGTTCCGGCTTTACGCCACCGGACGGGTCCTGGCCGTCGACGGCGGGCACCTGACCCTGATCACCGCGGGCCTCAACTCGGTGACCATGATCGTCGGGTTCGCCATCTTCGCCGCGATCCGCCGCACCCTGGCCTTCGACAGGCGGCTCGTGTCCGCGGGGTACCGGACGGCCACCTTGATCATGGCCAAGATCCTGGCCATCGCCGTCGTCGCCGCCGGGGTGGCCGTTTACACCGCGCTGGTGCTGCTGGCGTTCTGGCGGCCCGGCCTGGCCGGGTGGGCCGCCATCCTCGCCTCATTCACCGTGATAGCACTCGCCTACGGCGCCCTCGGCCTGGTGCTCGGCGTGCTCGTCCGGAGCGACCTGGAGGGCTTCTTCCTGATCATCATGGGCGGGCTGATGGACACCTTCCTGCAGAACCCGCTTGGCAACCCGCTGGCCAACAAGCCAGTCCTGGAATGGTTCCCGTCCTTCGGCCCCACCCAGTTCGCCGTCGCCGGGTCACTGGGCCGCACTGCCTTGTGGGGGCACCTGGCCCTGGGCCTGGCCTGGCCCGCCGGCTTCGCCGCCGCCGGCCTGATCATCTTCCGCATCAGGACCCGCGTCCGCTCGCGCTGAACCGGACTCACCGACAGCTTCGTACGGCGCGTCCTCGGGCACCCCGAGCAGGCGAAGGAAGCTGTGGCGCACCGCACGGGTGGCTTCCTCGGTCGTCATCTGGCCCGCCCTGACGTCATCTTCGGCGGCGCGACCGAGGGCCAGGCTGGCGGTCAGCAGCCAGCCGGGGGACAGTGCGGCATCCAGGTCGCCGCTGTCCTGGCCGCGGCGGATGAGCTCGAGCATCCGGTCCAGGACCGGGGCGTGCCGGCTGGCGTCCTGTTCGGGCCCGGCCGCGGGCAGGTGCCACAGGAACGGGTAGCGGGCCGTCACCTGCCAGCCGGCGTCGAGCAGCCGCACCAGCGCCGCCGCGGGCGGGAGCTCGTCGAGCCCGGCGGCGTCGAAGGCCGCGGTGACCTCCGCGGTGGCGTGCTCGATGATGGCGTCGAGCAGTGCCTCGCGGGTGGGGAAGTGGGCGTAGACGGTCTGGCGGCTGACCCCGGCGGCCCGCGCGATGTCCTCCACGCTGGCCCGCGGGTCCGCGTTCAGGGCTCCGGCCGCCGCTTGCAGGATCGCGGTGATGCTCTGGCGGGCGTCGGAGCGCTGCCGTCTGCGCCGCGCCCGAGGCTGCGCTGAGGCGTCCGCGGCTGCCTCCTTAGTCTTGACATCAGTGTCAGAGATAACTTAGCTTTGACAACATTGTACGAGACAAGACGTGAGGAGGGAACCGACGTGGCGATGACACGGGACAACCCCCGGCCAGCAGCCGGCCGCGGGCCAGGTGCCGGCACCGGGCTGGCGATTGAGGCCGCGGGGCTGGAGAAACGGTTCGGCGGCCAGCAGGCCCTGGCCGGGGTGAATCTGGCCGTCCCGCCCGGGACCGTGTACGGGCTGCTGGGGCCGAACGGCGCGGGCAAGACCACCATTATTCGGATCCTCGCCACCCTGCTGACCGCCGACGGCGGCCGGGCCCGGGTGGCCGGGCACGACGTGGCCCGCGAGCCCGGGCGGGTACGGCGGCTGATCGCGCTGGCCGGGCAGTCCGCGACCGTGGACGAGGACCTGACCGGCCGGGAGAACCTGGTCTTCCTCGGCCGGCTGGCCGGCCTGCGCGGCGCGGCCGCCCGGGCCCGCGCGGCCCAGCTGCTGACCGCGTTCGGGCTGGCCGACGCCGCGGCCCGGCTGGCCCGGCAGTACTCCGGCGGGATGCGCCGCCGGCTGGACCTGGCCGCGAGCCTGATCGCCCGCGCCGAGGTGTACTTCCTGGACGAGCCGACGACCGGCCTGGACCCGGCCAGCCGGGCCCAGGTGCACCAGGTCATCCGGGCGCTGGCCGCCGACGGCGCGACGGTGCTGCTCACCACGCAGTACCTCGAGGAAGCCGATCAGCTCGCGGCCCGGATCGCGGTGATCGATCGCGGCCGGGTAGTCGCCGAGGGGACCCCCGGCGAGCTCAAGGCCGCGGCCGGCTCGGGCACCCTGCGGATCAGGCTGTCCAGCCCGGCGCAGCGGCCGCTGGCCAGGCAGGCGCTGGCCGGCCTGCTCAGCTCCCCCGTCCAGGACGGGGCCGATCCGGCCCTGCTGACCGCCACGGTCGGCGCTGGCCGCTCCGACCGGCCGGCCAGCGACGAGGCGGCCGCCGCCGTGGCCGCGCTCGGCCGGGCGGGCATCGCCATCGGCGAGTTCGCACTCGGCCAGCCGAGCCTGGACGAAGTCTTCCTCGCCCTGACCAGCCCGGCCGCCGGGAGGGAATCACTATGACGCACCCTGCCGTGCCAGCCGCCGTGGCCGCGGTTCTCCCCGCTCGCCCCCGGCCGGAGCCGCCCAGTGCCCTGGCCGCGTCAGCGGCCTTCGGCTCGCGCGCCCTGCTGAAGATCAGGCACGTGCCGGAGATGCTGCTGGACGTGATCGCGATCCCCGTCGTGTTCACGCTGATGTTCACTTACCTGCTCGGCGGCGCGCTGGCCGGCTCGCCTCACCGCTACCTTCAGTTCATCCTGCCCGGCACGCTGGTCATGGCCGTCCTTCTCGTCACGATGTACTCCGGCTCAACGCTGGCCGCCGACCGCGCCAGGGGAATCTCGGAGCGGTTCCGCTCCCTGCCCGTCTGGCGGCTCGCCCCGATCACCGGCGCCCTGCTCGGCGACATCGCCCGCTACTTGCTCGCCGCGAGCCTCGTCATCGCGCTCGGCCTGGCCATCGGCTTCCGCCCGGCCGGCGGCCCGGCCGGCGTGCTGGCCGGGACCGGCCTGCTGCTGGTCTTCGCGCTCGCCCTGTCCTGGGCCTGGACTACCCTCGCGCTGCTCGCACGCAGCCCGCAGGCGGTGACCGGCACGGCTACCGTGACGCTGTTCCCGCTGACCCTGGCCAGCAACGTCTTCGTCGCCCCGCGCACCATGCCCGGCTGGCTGCGGGCCTTCGTGCGCATCAACCCGGTCAGCCACCTGGTCTCCGCCGAGCGGGCTCTCATGGCCGGCCACCCGGCCGCCGGGCAACTTGCCTGGGTGCTGCTCACCTCGGCGGCGCTCGTCGCCGTGTTCGCGCCCCTGACGGGATGGCTCTACAGCCGGTCGCGATGACCATCACCAGCGGCTGCGGGCGATCCCGGCTCGGCGCCGGGCCGTAACGCGCCGGGCGGAGCGGGGACTGAGAGATGAACGGGGAGCGGAACCCCATCTCTCAGCGTGGAGGAACGAATGAGAATGCTGAATACCCGTGCCGCCTCGCGGCGCTGGATTCCGGCCGCGATCGGCCTGGTCGCGGCCAGTGCGGTCCTCGCCGTGCCGGCGGTCGCGTCGGCCTCGCCACGATGGTCGCCGGTCATTGGGCACGTGTACCTGGACGACAACACCGCGGGCACGAACACGATCGCCGCGTTCGACCGGCATCCGGGCGGGACGCTGACTCCCGAGCCGGGGTCGCCGTTCGCCGCGGGCGGCGCGGGTACCGGGGCGGGCCTGGCCTCGGAGGGCGCGATCCAGGTCGCGGGCGGCGGTCGGCTCCTGCTGTCGGTCGACGCGGGCAGCAACCAGGTCTCGGTGCAGCAGATCCTGCCCGGCGGGTCGCTGCGGCTCAGCGACGTGGTGTCCTCGGGCGGCGTGCTGCCGGTCAGCATCGCGGTGCACGGCAGCCTGGTCTACGTCGCCAACGCGGGTCCGGCCGGCACCAGCTACACCGGCTTCCGGCTCAGCCCGTGGGGCAGCCTGACGCCGATCCCCGGCTCCACGGTTGCCCAGCGCGGCTCAGCCCGGTGACGTGCTGTTCAACGGCACGGGCACCAGGCTGATCGGCACTCGGGTCGGCACCTCGCAGATCGACAGCTTCACCGTCGGCTTCGACGGCCGGCTGACGGCGGCTCCCGGCTCGCCGTTCACCGCCCAGGGCCTGGGCCCGTTCGGCAGCCAGTTCCGCCCGACCAATCCCGGCCAGCTGTTCGTGACCAACGCCCACAACGGCACCGGCCTGGGCACGGTCTCGGCGTTCGCCGACTCGCCCAGCGGGGCGCTCACCCCGATCGGTGACTCTCCGTACGCTGACCAGCAGACGGCGCCGTGCTGGACAGTCATCAGCCCTGACGGCCGGTACCTGTTCGCGGTCAATACCGGGTCGGGCACCATCTCACGGTACGCCATCGCTCCCGGCGGCCAGTTGGCCCTGCTGGGCAGCACCACCGTCTCGGCCACGGCCGGCGTCGGCGCCGTCGACCCCGGGCTCAGCCCGGGCGGCCGGTACCTGTTCCTGAACGAGACCCGCGTCGGCGCCGTCGGCGCCTTCGCCGTCAGCGGCGGCAGCCTGACCGAGCTGCCCACCTCCCCGACGTCCCTGCCCGTCGGCGCCACCCCGGCCGGCATCGCGGTCAGCTAACTCCAGGGCGGCCGCCGGCCGGGGTAGCGCGGGGTATCCCGGCCGGCGGTCATCGCCATCACAGCCGACCACAGGTAAGACGCGACATCGGCCCGCCGCTTAAGTACCCGGAGCGCGATGCCGCGCCTCCCATCTGCCGTAGCTGCTTGAGGAGTCTTCCGATGCCGTCACCGCATCCAGGGGGAGACCCGGACTACGGACTCGTCGGCCGGCTGCGCGCGGGCGATGAGGTCGCCTTCGTCGTGCTGGCGGAGAAATACCAGGCCGCGATGCTGTCGGTGGCACTGAGCCACGTGCGGAGCAGGGCAGTGGCGGAGGAAGTGGTCCAGGACGCCTGGGTCGGGGTGCTGCGGGGCATTGACGGGTTCGAGCGCCGTTCGACGTTCCGCACATGGCTATTCCGCATTCTGGTCAACCGGGCCATCAGCGCCGCCAGCCGGGAGCGCCGGAGCGTGCCGGTGGACGACATTCAACCTGTTGCTGACGCTTCCAGGTTCGACGCGGCGGGCAACTGGAGGCAGCCGCCCGAGCCCTGGGCTGACCGAGTCGACGACAGGCTGACCGCGGCGAAGATGGCCGACAGGATCCTGGCCGCCATCGAGGAGCTCCCGCCGCAGCAGCGAGAAGTCGTAACCCTGCGGGATGTGCAAGGCCTGAGCGGCGCGGAGGCCTGCGCCGTCCTGGGCGTCAGCCCGGCCAACCAGCGCGTGCTCCTGCACCGCGCCCGCAGCAGGCTGCGAGAGGTTATTGAGTCTGATTTCGGGAGGCCGGCGTGGTTCGCCTGACGATCTGGTCCCGTGCCGGCCTGGTCTGCCGGCAGGCGGTTGAGCTGGCCACTGACTATCTCGAAGGCGTCCTGCCCCGGGCGCAGCGCCGCCGGTTCGAGGCCCACCTGGCGGACTGCCCGGACTGTCCCGAGTACCTGGCTCAGATGCGCGCGACCATCGCGCTGGCCGGCCGCATCATGCCCGGCAGCCTGACTCCGCACATGCGCGGCGAGCTGACCGGCCTGTACCGGCGATGGCAGGCCGATCAGGCATGCGGGTAGCTTGAGCAGCATGACAGCAGCCGGCCCTGCAGCGAGCAGGGTGGCCGGGACCAGGCCTGCTCCGGATGGCGTGTCCGGCGCCTGGGTCCGGGCGCTGGGCTCGTCCGGTGCCGAGCGGGAGCTGGCCGCGGCGCGGCTGCATGAACTGCTGCTGCGGGTGGCCCGGGCCGAGGCCCGCCGTCGCAGCGGGCAGCTGCGGATCTCCGGGCCCGAGCTTGACGACCTGGCCCATCAGGCCGCGGCCGACGCGGTGGTGGCCATCATCGCCAAGATCGGCGAGTTCCGCGGCGAGAGCAGGTTCACCACGTGGGCGTGCAAGTTTGTCATCTACGAGGTGTCCGGGAAGATCGGCCGGCACTTCTGGCGCCACGCCGGCGTTCCGCTGGAGGCGGGGGACTGGGACCGGCTGCCCGACCGGCTCGGGCTCGAGCCGGCCCGTGAGGCCGAATGGCGGGATCTGGTGCGGGCGTTGCGCCGCGCCATCGAGCAGGACCTGACCAACCACCAGCGCCGGGTGTTCACGGCGCTGGTGCTGAACGGCGTGCCGCTGGACGCCCTGGCCGTCGAGCTGGGATCGAGCCGGAACGCGATCTACAAGACGATGTTCGACGCGCGGCGTAAGCTCCGGGCCAGCCTCGTCGCTCACGGATATATGCCCGAGAACCCGGTGAGGCGCTGATGAACAGCTGGCCGGCCCTGGACCGCCTGCTGCGGACCGACCCGCGCGACGCGGGCTGCGCCACGGCGATGGAACTGCTGCACGTCTACGCGGAGCTGGCCGCGGCCGATCCGGCCGCGGCCAGACGGCGGTACCCGCAGGTGGCCGCGCACCGGGAGGCCTGCGGCCCGTGCGCCGAGGACCTCGAGGGCCTGCTCGCGGCGATCGGCGCGGACCTGGGTGACGCGGGCCTGGGCGAGCCGTCCGCACCGGGATAAATCCCGGGTCCGGGCGGTAAGGTCACGCGCTGGCCCGTCGCTCACTCCTTGTCCGCACTCACTCGTCACGAAGGACAAGGACCTATGCCGTTGCTGCACCCCGGTGACGCTTTCCCTGAGCTGTCACTGACCATCCCCGGCGGCCGGACCGTCACGGTGCCCGAGACCTTCGCCGGCCAGTTCGGCGTCGTGCTGTTCAACCGGGGCTCGTGGTGCCCGTACTGCAACGCCCAGCTGCGCGCCTTCCAGCGGGCCAGCGCCGCCCTGGCCGACGCGGGCGCCCGGGTCGTCTCTCTGTCGGTCGACGACGAGGCCGCGGCCGCCGACCTGATTGCGCGGCACGGCCTGACCTTCCCGGTCGGGTTCGGCGCCGACGCCGCCGCGGTCTCGGACCTGACCGGCGCGTTCGTCAACCCTGACCCGGTGTTCCTGCAGTCCACCGGGTTCGTCCTGGACCCGGGCGGCAAGGTCGTGGTCAGCGTCTACTCCAGCGGGGCCATCGGCCGCCTCGTCCCCGAGGACGTCGCCGGGCTGGTCCGCTACGTGCGCGAGCACGCCGCG
>JBOHCO010001298.1:0-1533 GCA_050698895.1 Streptosporangiaceae bacterium | reverse complement strand
CGCGCGCACGGCGCGCGCATCCTGATGGAGCCGACCGATCAGATGTACGGCGAGCGGCAGTACAACGCCGAGGACCTGGCCGGCCACCAGTGGACGTTCACCCAGACGCTGGCCGACGTGAACCCGGCCGACTGGGGCGGCCAGCTCAGCGGCTGAACGCGCCCCGCTAGCGGCGACCCGGATCGGATTCCAGCAGCCTCGCACAGTGCGCGGCGCGTGCGTCGATCACGTCAACGAGCCGACGGGGCAGATCCCGCTGCAGAGCCGCAACGTCATCAAGGTCGACCGATCGGCCGGTGCCTGCGGCACTGCGCGCCTGGCCTAGGTCAAGGCTGAGGCCGAGCGTCAGCTACAGAATGAACTCTCATCGGCCTCATATGGAACCGTACGGTTACAAGTCGGCGGTGTCCCCGTACGGTGTCATCTACCTGAAGCACCCGTACGGGGACACCAGTGCTCGCTCAGGCACCGGGTCGTCCCGATTCGTGAGACGCTGCCAGGGAAGGACTGTCGCGCCGGGCCCGCCCGGGCCCGGGTGACCCGCCTGAGCATGGGAGGGCGGTACGGTGACGGCGGATCTGAGCAGCGGGCGGGCTTTCGGCCCGTACCACATTGCCGGGACGGCGGGCGCGGGCGGCATGGGCGTCGTCTACCGGGCCGAGCAGCGGTCCCTGGCCCGGGTGGTGGCCCTCAAGGTGATCCGGCCGGACATCGCGCAGTCCGGCGACTACCGGTCACGCTTCCTGCGCGAGGCGCGGCTGGCCGCGGCCGTGGACCATCCGCACGTGGTGTCGGTGTTCGACGTGGGCGAGCAGGCGGGACGCCTCTACCTGACCATGCAGTGGGTGGACGGCCAGGACCTGCGCACCCTGCTGGACCGGCAGCGGCGGCTGGACCCGGACCGGACCGTGCTGATCGGGACGCAGCTGGCCGGGGCCCTCCAGGCGGTGCACCACGCAGGCCTGGTGCACCGGGACGTCAAGCCATCGAACGTGCTCATGCGCGACCTGGGCGGCCGCGACCACGCCTACCTGACCGACTTCGGCATCGCCAAGATGCCCGGGGCGCAGGACGACCTGACCCGCACCGGATTTTCGGTGGGCACGCCGGGCTACCTGTCGCCGGAGCAGATCCGGGGCCAGCGGCCGGGCCCGCACAGTGACCTGTACGCGCTGGCCTGCGTGCTGTTCGAGGCGCTCACGGGCCGGCGGCCGTTCGGCGGCGAGAACGACATGGTCATGCAGTGGGCCCACCTGAGCAGCCCGCGGCCGGTGGTCTCCAGCGCCTGCCCGGACCTCGGGCGCCGCTATGACGGGTTCTTCGCCCGCGCGCTCGCGGTGGACCCGGCGGAGCGGTTCGCGTCCGGCGCAGCGTTCACCGATGCCCTCCAGGCGGCGCACGCGGGGCGGTACGGCGTCCCCTCGGCCCTGGCCGGACACGATGGCCGGGGCCAGGCCACGATCCAGGCCGCCCGGCCGCCTTCGGGAGCCTCACGCCCGGCGGCCGCGCTGCCGGCGCCGGGCGAGCTGGACC
>JBOHCO010001297.1:0-2694 GCA_050698895.1 Streptosporangiaceae bacterium | reverse complement strand
GCGCCGCCGGCCGTCGCGGCCCACACGGCTTCCTCGGTGGTCAGGTGCATCTCCCGCACGGCCAGCGCGATGCAGAAGGGCATGCTCGAGGTGAAGCAGGAGCCGGGATTGCAGTCGGTGGCGATGGCCACGGTGGCCCCGGACTCCAGCAGGCGGCGGGCGTCCGGATAGGGCTGGCGGGTGGAGAACTCGACGCCGGGCAGCAGCGTGGCCACCGTGTCCGACGAGGCCAGCGCGTCCACGTCGGCGTCGGTCAGGAACGTGCAGTGGTCAGCCGAGGCGGCCCCGGCCTCGACCGCGACCTGTACCCCGGGCCCGGGCCCGAGCTGGTTGGCGTGGACTCGCGGGAGCAGGCCCGCGGCCCGGCCCGCGGCGAGCACGGCCCGGGCCTGGTCACCGTCGAACGCGCCGCGCTCGCAGAAGACGTCGACCCAGCGGGCGTGCGGTGCGCAGGCGGTGAGCATGGGGCCGCAGACCAGCTCGACGTACCCGGCCGGGTCGGTGTCGAACTCCGGGGGGACGACGTGGGCGCCTAGGTAGGTGACCTCGGGGGTGACCTCGGCGGCCAGGGCCAGGCTGCGGGACTCGTCGGCGACCGTGAGGCCGTAGCCGGACTTGCACTCGAACGTGGTGGTGCCCTGGGCCACCACCTCGGCGGCCAGGCGGGCCAGGTTCGCGCGCAGCTCGGCGTCGCTGGCGGCCCTGGTCGCGGCGACCGTGCTGCGGATGCCGCCCGCCCGGTAGGGCTGGCCCGCCATGCGCGCGGCGAACTCGGCGCCGCGCTCGCCGGCGAAGACCAGGTGGGCGTGGGAGT
The DNA here is from genome assembly GCA_050698895.1 of Streptosporangiaceae bacterium. Taxonomy (GTDB): domain Bacteria; phylum Actinomycetota; class Actinomycetes; order Streptosporangiales; family Streptosporangiaceae; genus DASUBV01. The sequence continues at coordinate 1,880 of JBOHCO010001297.1, read as the reverse complement.
CGACGAAGCCGGGCAGCACGGCCCGGCCCGCGGCGTCGACCCGTTCATCGGCGGCCGGCGCCTGCCGGGCGGGACCGGTCCAGGCCACCGTGCCGTCCTCGATGACCAGCGCGGCGCGACGGAGGGCTGGTCCCGAGTTCGTGACCAGCTCGCCAATGTTAGTGATCAAGACGCTCACTCGCGCATCCTGTCACGTGCCGACACCAGCCGATCACTGCAACCCATTGCATCAGCGCACATTCAGGTTCACTATCGGACATATACCTCTTGGTCGTGGGAGCGGGTCCGACGCATCTGGAGGATGCGATGACTGTGCCCCCGAGGGGGGTCGACCCCCCTATGCCCCCCCGCGCCGCCTCCGGCGGCCAACAGGAGCCCACGCGGCCTGGCCGCAGCCCACTCACCTGGACCATCGTCGGCGTCTTACTGACCATCGGGGTGGTCGGCACGCTGATCGTGCCGATCTACGCTCGGCCGACGCCCAAGCTCGGCGCGTTCCCGTTCTTCTACTGGTACCAGCTGCTGTGGATCCCGCTGGTCGCGATCCTGTCCTGGGTCTGTTACCTGCTCGTCCGGCGGACCCGGCGGGACAGCCGGACGGAGGGGCGGCGCGATGAGCAACGTTAACGCCGTCTCGTTCACCATCCTGGTCGTGGCCTTCGCGCTGGTCACGCTGGTTGGCTTCGCGGCCGCCCGGTGGCGCCGCGCGGAGAGCATGCTGCGCCTGGAGGAGTGGGGCCTGGGCGGCCGCGGCTTCGGCACGTTCGTGAGCTGGTTCCTGCTCGGCGGCGACCTGTACACCGCCTACACCTTCATCGCGGTCCCTGCGCTGGTGTACGGGGTCGGCGCGGCGGGCTTCTTCGCCGTCCCCTACACGATCATGGTGTTCCCGATCGTGTTCGTGTTCGCGCCGCGGCTGTGGTCGGTGTGCCGCGAGCACGGCTACGTCACGCCCGCCGACTTCGTCCGGGGCCGCTACGGCTCGCGGGGCCTGGCCCTGGCCGTCGCCGTGACCGGGATCCTGGCCACGATGCCCTACATCGCCCTCCAGCTGGTCGGCATCCAGGCCGTGCTCACGGTCATGGGCGTGGGCTCGAGCTCGAACTCGTTCCTGAAGGACCTGCCGCTGCTGATCGCGTTCGTGGTGCTGGCCGCCTACACCTATCTGTCCGGCCTGCGCGCCCCGGCGCTGACCGCGTTCATCAAGGACGCCCTGGTCTACGTCGCGATCATCGTCGCGGTCCTGTACATCCCGACCCGGCTGGGTGGCTGGTCGCACATCTTCAGCGCCGCGTCGACCCACCTGGCCTCGACCAACCCCAAGACCGGCAAGCCGTTCGGCGCGCTGATCACCCCGCCCGCCGGGGAGTGGGCCTACGCCACGCTGGCCCTCGGGTCGGCGCTGGCCCTGTTCATGTACCCGCACGCCGTCACCGGGGTGCTGGCCACCAGGCGGCGCGACGTGATCCGCCGGAACATGGCCATCCTGCCCGCCTACTCGCTGGTGCTCGGGCTGGTCGCGCTGCTCGGCTACATGGCGCTGGCCTCGCGGGCCGTGACCGCCGGGGTCAAGGCGGCCAATGGCAACGCCCAGCTGTCGGTGCCGCTGCTGTTCGAGCACATCTTCCCGAGCTGGTTCGCCGGCATCGGCTTCGCGGCCATCGTCATCGGCGCGCTGGTGCCCGCGGCCATCATGTCCATCGCCGCGGCCAACCTGTTCACCCGCAACATCTACCGGGAGTTCTTCCGCCACGACGCCAGCCCGGCGCACGAGACCAGGGTGGCGCAGCTGGCCTCGCTGATCGTCAAGGCGGGCGCGCTGGTGTTCGTGCTGGCGCTGAGCAAGACCTTCTCCATCAACCTCCAGCTGCTGGGCGGCA
>JBOHCO010001296.1:0-1651 GCA_050698895.1 Streptosporangiaceae bacterium | reverse complement strand
CTCGCGGTCAGCGCCACGGGCGGCGCGGCCCGTGCCGCCCGGGACGGCGCCGCGGCCAGCAGTGCGCCAGGCCCGGCGATGGAAGGCGCTCAGCGCCACAATGAGGACACGTTTAGCAGACTTAGACATATGCGCACCCGCCCTGGCCCCATTACATACAAGTGCGACAAATGGTAATGAAAATGGCGGGCCGCCGACAGGGCTGTATCGGTGAAATCCCGATGAAATGCCCTTTGCCTCCCAAAACCTCGGCCCGGGCCGGCGGGCGCTAGCCGGCGCCGGGATCGACTTCGTAGCCGGCGCCGGGATCGACCACGTAGCCGGCGCCGCTGGCGTCCACCCCGGCGCTGAACGTGCGGTCCCCGGCGACCAGGCCGTCCACGTGCAGCCGGGGCCCGGCGCCACCGGGGCGCGGGGCCGGCGGCGTCACCGTGAGCCGGCCCGCCGGGACGTCCACCTCCAGCCCGAGCCGGGCCTGGATCAGCGCCCCGGCCGCGGCGGCGGCCCAGGCCTGGGGACGGCAGGAGGCCGGGTAGGCCGACGGCCAGGGCACCTGGTCGCGGGCGTCGCCGGCGAACAGCTCGGGCAGCCGCCAGCCGAACGCCTCGGCCGCGTCGAGCAGGCCGTCGGCCAGCGCGGCGGCCTCGGCGGCGTGCCCGCTGCGGGCCAGGCCGCGGATCACGATGGCCGTGTCGTGGCTCCACACCGAGCCGCAGTGATAGCTCAGCGGCGAGTACCCGCCGCTGGCCGTCGACATGGTGCGCAGCCCGAAGCCCGAGCTCAGCTCCGGCCCGGCCAGCCGGGCCGCGACCAGGTCCTCCTCGGCCGGGGTGAGCAGGCCGGTGGCCAGCAGGTGCCCGATGTTGCTGGTGACCGAGTCCACGGGCTGCTTGCGGGCATCCAGGGCCAGCGCCGGATAGGCCCCGGCCCCGTCCCGGACCCAGAACCGGGCCCGGAACACCTCGGCCAGCCGGCCGGCCCAGTCGCGCCACGCCCCGGCGCCGGGCTGGCCGAGGGCGTCCAGGAGGTCGGCGCCATGCCGGGCCGCCTCGAAGGCGTAGCCCTGGACCTCGCACAGCGCCACCGGCGGGTCGGCGATCCGGCCGTCGGCGAACCTGATCGCGTCGCCGGAGTCCTTCCAGCCCTGGTTGGCCAGGCCCCGGCCGCCGCTGGAGTCGATGTACTCGAGCAAGCCGTCATCGTCGGCATCCCCGTAGTCACGCAGGAAGGCCAGCGCGGCGGTCAGGTTCGGCAGCAGCGCACGGACCTCGGCCTCGGGCATGCCCCAGCGCCAGGCGTCGTGCAGCAGGCAGATCCACAGCGGGGTGGCGTCGATGGTGCCGTAGTACCGGGCGGGCAGGCCGCCGGCCTCCTGCCGCCCGGCCGCGCGCAGCTCGTGCAGGATCTTGCCGGGCGCCTCGCCGGCGGCCGGGTCGACGCGGCGGCCCTGGCGCCCGGCCAGCGCGCGCAGCGTGCTCGCGGCCAGCGGCCAGCCGAAGGGCAGCAGCAGCCGGGCGGCCCAGATGCTGTCCCGGCCGAACAGGGTCAGGTACCAGGGCGCGCCGGCGCCGGGGAACACCTCGGCGGGGTCGCGGGAGGTGGCCAGCAGCAGCGCGGCGGCGTCGGGCAGGGCCTGGCGCAGCAGTCGGCC
>JBOHCO010001295.1:0-1237 GCA_050698895.1 Streptosporangiaceae bacterium | reverse complement strand
GTCACGACCCGACGATGAGTCACGACCCGACGATGAGTCACGACCCGACGATGAAGGCGTCCACGTCCTGGTAGGTGCCCCTGGACCGGGGACTGCGGGCGCAGGTGACCCGGATGGCGACTTGTGCGGGCCGGCGGCCAGGCCGCGCGCGGTGTAGAGCACCTGCTCCTTGCGCCGGGTGCGCGAGTAGGTGCTCACGAACGTCGGCGGCCCGCCGTCGACGGTGGCCACGCTGTCGTCGATGACTTGGCGGGTCGCGGTGCTGAACTTGGACACCAGCGCCGGGTCGTACAGGCCGAGCGCGTCGTCGCCCTCGGCCTGGCAGGTGACGTCGCACAGCTCGGTGGGAGCGGAGAAGAACCGCTGCCACGGGCCCCAGGGGTGCGGCGCGGAGTAGAAGCTCCAGGTTGTGCTGGCGTTCTGCCCCTGGCCCGGCCACTGGGCATTGAACGGGTAGTAGAAGCTGGTCAGCACGTACTGGCCCAGGGCCGGCAGGTACTGGACGCTGGCCTCGCTGAGCTGGTGCGGCGCGGTGATGAGCCGGGTGGCCCGGTCCAGCTGCGCGTAGCTGACCCAGTCCGCGGAGCTGGCGCCGCTGCCGCCCGCCGGCCCGGCGTAGAACTGCCAGTCCACCGACTTCAAGTTTGAGATCTTGTTTCGCGGCACCCGCCCCAGGATCATGTCGCTGCCGTCATAGGCGTAGCCATCGTTGGACATGGCGTATACGTAGCGGCTGCCGCCGTCGGCGGTGCTCGCCGCGTTGTCGCCCCGGCCGTAGCTGATGAACTGCGGGGTGGTGAAGCCGGCCGGGAACATCGCCCGGGCGCCGGGCGTGGTCCCGCGCGCGGTGAGCGCGGGCGGCGCCGCGCCGCCGGGGCTGGTGGCGGTGCCGAAGCCCTTCGACCAGGTCCGGCCGTTGTTGGCGGACTTGACCAGGCTGGTGTCGTCGGACGGCTGATAGCCGCCGGGATAGTCGCCGGGGGGCTGTCCACCTGGCGGGTCACGGCCAGGTTGGCTCTGGCCGTGCACTCGCCGTGATAGCCGTGGGTGTCGTCGCCTGGGGGGCGATCACGACCGCGGCGACGGTGGCCAGCGACCAGATGGCGGCGGGCAGAACTGGTCCTAGTCTCACGGCAGTATTCTCGATCCTCGTGACGGAAGTGGCCGGGCTCTACCGGTCGTTCGCCCGGCTGGAGGCACGCGGGCGTTCGGCCGCCTACGAGGCGCTGGGCGAGGC
>JBOHCO010001294.1:0-1659 GCA_050698895.1 Streptosporangiaceae bacterium | reverse complement strand
CCGGCACTCTCCGGACCTGGGACATCATGGACCGGCTGGGCGAGATCGCCGTGCCGGCCCTGCTGGTGGGCGGCCGCTACGACGAGTGCACGCCCGGCCACATGGCCGAGATGCACCGCCGCATCGCTGGGTCGCAGCTCGCCACCATCGAGGACGCCTCGCACCTGTGCTTCGCCGAGCAGCCCGAGGCATTCAACCGCCTGGTCAACAAGTTCCTCGACGCGCGGGACTGACGCGCGGGACTGACGCGCGGGACTGACGCGCGGGACTGACGCCTAAGGCCGAAACGCGAGGCCCAACGTCAGGCCCGGACTCCCGCCGGCTGCACCCAGGGCAATGTTGGTCTGACTGCATTGTTACACTGGATGCATGTTGACAGTCGGGAGCGAAACAACCCCAGCTAGCGACCTGGACGCATGCGGCGAGGAGCCCCGCGCTTCCCTGCGGGAGCGCAAGAAGCTGGCCACCCGCCGCGCGCTGCGCCGGGTCACGCTGGACCTCGTGGCCGAGCGCGGGTTCGGGCACGTCACCATCGAGGACATCGCCGCCGCCGCCGATGTGTCGCCCCGCACGTTCTTCAACTATTTCCCCTCCAAGGAAGCCGCCGTCTTCGGCGCCGACACCGAGCGGACCGAGGCTCTGCGCCGCCGCCTGACCGGCCGGGACAGCCCCGGCGAGACCGCCCTTGACGCGCTGCGCGCGGCGCTCGTAGCCGAGGCCCGCTCCCGCGCCCAGGACCTCGGCGACCTGGGGGGCGACCAGGCCGACTGGCTGTGCCGGATCAAGGCCGCGCACGTCGACCCGAGCCTGCGCGCCGCCGCGTCCGCGCACATGGCCAGCGTCGAGCGGGCCATCGCCGACGCGCTGGCCGAGCGCCTGGGCACCGATCCCGAGCAGGACCCCTATCCCGTCCTGCTCGCCGCCACCGGGTCTGGCGTGCTGCGCGCGGCCATGACCTTCTGGGCCCGCTCCGGCGGCGCCGTGCCGCTGGACCGGCTCACCGACGTCGCGTTCGCGGCGCTGGCCGGGGGACTGTCCGAGGACTGCGAGCTGCGCGGCCTGGTGCCGCCCGCCGAAAAAGAGATGGACGAGTAACAAAGGTCCATGGAGCCTGATCAAGAGCACATCGCCACGAGGGATTACGGGGAAGGAACACCGCCGATGACGGAACCCATGACCAGCAATGGTGCTTTGCCCGGCCTCGGCCGGCGCCGCATCCTGCTGATCATCGGCGCGCTCATGCTGGGCATGCTGCTCGCGGCGCTCGACCAGACGATCGTGTCCACCGCGCTGCCGACCATCGTCGGGGATCTCGGGGGCGGCGCGCACATCGCCTGGGTGATCACCTCCTACCTGCTGGCCACCACGGTGTCCACGCCGCTGTGGGGCAAGCTCGGCGACCAGTACGGCCGCAAGATCTTCTTCCAGGCCGCGATCGTGATCTTCCTGATCGGGTCGGTGCTGTCCGGCCTGTCCAGCTCGATGGTCATGCTCATCGCGTTCCGGGCCGTGCAGGGCCTGGGCGGCGGCGGGCTCATGGTGGGAGCGATGGCGGCGATCGGCGACGTGGTCTCCCCGCGCGACCGCGGGCGCTATCAGGGCATCTTCGGGGCGGTGTTCGTACTGGCCAGCGTCATCGGGCCGCTGCTGGGCGGGTTC
>JBOHCO010001293.1:0-7460 GCA_050698895.1 Streptosporangiaceae bacterium | reverse complement strand
CGGCCGACCCCGGCCGACCCCGGCCGACTCCGGCCGACCCCGGCCGACCCCGGCCGTCCTGGCCGACTCCGGCGCCCGCCCGCCGTGGTTTTCCATGGCCATCGGACACGGCCCTCCCCTGGCACCGCTGCCGCGAGTCCCCTGCGCCCCGTGCCGACCTCGCGCCACAGTGGCAGCCGCGCACCTCGTAATCAAGGTCGGGCGACGCCCCGTCCTGGGCCGGGGACAGTGGCGTGACCTTGCGACAGGCCCCGGCACCCCTCCGCGCCATCACCCCGGCGCCCCCGCAACCCTCTAGCCACATCAGCCACAGCACGCCGAGCAACCCATCTCGCGGGCGGGCCTGGATGCCCGCTACCTACAGCCCGGCGTTGCCGTCCATGTGCTATCAAGCTGGGGCTGGGATGCGGCTGTGGTTGCGGGCGGCCGGATCTCGTGCTGCGGCCGGTCCTGGCCTGAGTGTACTGAAACCCACAGCCCGCTGTCGGCAGCGGGACATCCACGAGGCCAGCTCCAAGCGGGAGTGGGCCGGAGTGGCCAGCGGGGCGGCCATGACTGATGTGACTGAGGCGGGCCAGCCGAGCTGGCTGCCTCACGGCGTAGCCGGGTTACGGCACGGCGTAGCCGGGTTACGGCACGGCGTAGCCGGGTACCGACGGCCAGCGGACGCTCAGCACCACCGAGGGCTCGGCCGATCGCCACGAGTGACCGGTGTGGTGCAGCACCACGTAGTCACCGGGCCGGGCCAGCTCGACGGTGCGGTCCGGCAGCCGGATCTCGAACCGGCCGCTGATCAGCACGTGCAACGAGGTGCGCTCCTCGTGAGTCACCCACTGAGCCCGCTCCTCCCCGGCCGGATGCACACCCCACTTGATCTCGGCGTCCTCGCTGTGCCGGACGTCGCCCTCGGGCATGAAGTGACCCAGCAGCCAGCCCCGGTTGAGCGGGCCGTCGGCGTCCGCGTTGCCCACGTAGATGTTCTGCGCCATGGGCAGCGACGCTAGCGGACCCGCGCGGGCGGCGCCCCCGGCGGTGCCCGGCACGCGAAGCGGGCCGCGGCCGATCCCGGCCGCGGCCCGCCTCAGGGCGTGAGCGCCGCTAGTGGCTGATGAACGAGGTTCTCGCCGTCAGCAGCATGCTGCCCAGCTCGATCGTGTGCCGGCCGGGGGCCAGCTTGAGCAGGCTGGGATCAATACTGAAGGTGACCGTGCCCAGGTCGCCGGCGACCAGCGTGGCCACCTTCTTGCCGTCGATGAACAGCGGCACCGGATGGCCGGGCAGGAAGCCGGGCGCGAACAGGTAGGACGAACCGCCCTTGGGGATGCTGGCCGGGGTCAGCCGGATGGTGTGGGCCGCCAGTGCCGCGAGCTCGGCGGCGGCCTGGCTCCGGGCCGCGGCCTCCCCGTGGTCGGCCTTGGTCTGCGCGACCAGGCTGGCCGCGAAGCTCCCGTTGACCGTGCCCCAGCCGGTGGCCACGTCGAAGCCCTTGGCGGCAGTGAAGCCCTGGACCAGGGTCTTGCCGTTGGAGACCACCGAGTTGTTGCCGTGGATGACGTCGGCGAGGCCCGCCGCCGCCCCGCGCGGTCCCATGGCGTACAGGGCCGGGTTGATCGGGCCCAGGTCGTGGCCGTGGTTGAGCTGGGTGGCCAGCGCGAGCACGCCGTTCAGCAGCGGGGCCGCCTCGGACGTGCCGTCCTGGGCGTCCATGGTGATGTCCGGCACCGACCGCATCGGGCTGCGGGTGATGCTGGCCACGGAGTTCTGGTACGACGGCCGGGCGTAGATGGAGGAGTAGCCGGCCCCCTCGGAGAAGATCCCGCCCACGTGCCAGACGGGGTCGGTCCCGACCTTGACGCCGGCGTTGTTCAGGTTGGGGATGCTCCCGCCGACCGCGGTGATCCAGGGAGAGTCGTCCCAGGCGGCGGTGTCGGGCTGCGGCGAGGCGTTGCCGCACTGGGAGTTGGCCACCGGCAGGTTCTGCACCACGCCGCAGTCGCCCGTGGCCACCAGCACCGGAATGCCGGCCGCCGCGGCCGCCAGCTCGCCGGGGTCCTGCGCGGTGACCTGCTCCTGGCCGAAGCCGTAGCTGGACTCGCCGTTGCCGTCGCTGATAGAGATCGTGTTGGCCACGTGATGGGCGGCGATGAACTCCAGCGCCTTCATCATCTCGGGCGGCGCGACCTGGAAGGCCGCGTCGTCGGTGACCTCGGTGTCGGCGGGCGTCGCCGAGATCACGATCTTCGCGTAAGGCGCCATCAGGTGGGCCGACAGCACGTCGAGCGTCAGCTCGCCGGCCCACGCCTTGCAGGACCCGTAGCTGCCCAGCTTGACCATGCCGGGCGGGCACTTCTTGGGCAGCTTGCCCGCCGGGTAGATCGTGCTGATCTGCGGGTTCGGCAGGCCGAGCGCCTTGTCGAACTGGTCGACCTGCTTGGTGATGCCGGGGAAGTTCCAGCCCTCGATCACGGCCACCGTGGTCCCGGCCCCGTCGATGCCCTTCTTCCACAGCGCGCCGATGCCGTAGTCGAACACGTCCATCGGGCCCGGCGTGACCTCCGCGAAGTGGTCCTTCACGTAGTCGTTGTGCATCAGCTTCAGGGCCGCGGTCAGCACCTTGATCTGCTGCTTGCGGGTCGGCAGGCCCGCCGGGGCGGCCTTCGAGCCCCCGGTCGCATGGCTGGTGTAGGGGATCGCCGCGCGGGTGATGCGGGCCCGCATCGGGCCGCCCGACGGGGCGGTGCCGGCCTGCGCCCCCGCCGATGGCAAGTACGCCACCATTAATGCTGCCGCCAGCAGCGGGGCATAACGCGTCAAGAGCACGCTGCGCATGGTCATCTCCTTTGATGAGAGGATCGGCGCGGGAAGGTCCCCGGGCACCCGCTCAGCCTCGCTCTCCGGGGTCCCGTAGGCAAGCACATAGTGATCTGTATCGGGATTTAGCGCCCGAGCCCAGGAGGAGACTCATGAGCTACACCGGCGACGTGGCCGTCGGCGGCCCGGCCGACACCAGGGAGCTGCCCGGCCTGACCATCACCAAGGTCTCAGTCGGCCCGATGGACAACAACGCGTACCTGCTGCGCTGCACCCAGACCGGCGCCCAGGCCCTGATCGACGCGGCCAACGATGCCAGCACGCTGACCGCGCTGATCGGCGACGTGCCGCTGGCCACGATTATTACCACCCACCAGCACCGGGACCACTGGGGCGCGCTGGAGGAAGTCCAGCGGGCCACGGGCGCGGACACCGTCGCGCACCCGGAGGACGCCGGCGGACTGCCGGTGCCCACCACCCACCTGGTGCGGCACGGGGACACGGTGGCGGTGGGCAACGCGACGCTGTCGGTGATCCACCTGCGCGGGCACACGCCGGGCAGCATCGCGCTGCGCTCTGACGACGGAGGCGAGCCGCACCTGTTCACCGGCGACTCGCTGTTCCCCGGCGGGCCGGGCAACACCCAGCACGACCCGGAGCGGTTCGGGCAGCTCATGACCGACCTGGAGGACCGGGTGTTCGGCGAGCTGCCGGACGTCACCTGGGTTTACCCCGGGCACGGCACGGACACGACGCTGGGCGCCGAGCGCCCGCACGTCCCGGAGTGGCGCGCGCGGGGCTGGTGACCGCGACCGCGCGCTAGGCCACGCCGTCCTCGGGCGGGCCGCCTTCATGCGCCGGACCGCCCTCCCGGGGCGTGTCGGCCTCTGCGGGCGTGTCGGCCTCAGCGGGCGTGTCGGCCTCCGGAGGCGTGTCGGCCTCCGCGGGCGTGTCGGCCTCCGGAGGCGTGTCGGCCTCCGCGGGGGTGTCGACCTCGGGAGGCGTGTCGGCCTCCGTGGAGGGGTCGGCCTCGAGAGGCGGGTCGGCCTCCGGGGGACGATCCTCGGATGCCGGACCGGCGGGCGGCGCCTCGGCGGGCTCGCCAGAGTCGGCGGCCTCGCCAGAGTCGGCGGCCTCGCCGGAGTCGGCGGGCTCGCCAGAGTCGGCGCGCGCCGGGGCCTGCTCGGCCGCGATGATCAGGCCGCGCAGCCGGGCGACCTCGGACCGCAGCAGGATGACCTCCTCGGCCAGCGCCGGCAGGCTCGGGTGAGCCTCCGCCCAGTCGCTCATCAGCGCCGCCCGGTCGGTCAGCAGCCGCCGCTCCTGGTTGCGCAGCGCCGCGGCCCGCTCGTAGCGCTCGGCGGCGACCGCCTCCTCCTTGTCCACCGCGGCCTGGGCGATCTTCTCGTCCAGGTCGCGCAGGTCGGGCCCGGTGCCCAGGCGCAGCTCGATGGCCGACAGGCGAGCCTCGATGGTCCTGATCCGGCCGGCCAGCGCGGCCGCCGGCCGCTCCTTGCGCCCGGCCTCGGCCGCCGCCGGCCGTACCAGGGGCGGGCCGGCCTCCCCGGTCCGCCCCTGGTACGCCGCCAGCACGTCGATCACCTGCTGGCGGACCCGGCTCAGGTCCGCGCCCAGCGCCACCAGGACCTGGGCCGCCACGCCGTGACCCTCGCGGATCAGGCCGAGCAGGAGGTGCTCGGTGCCGATGTAGTTGTGGCCAATGTCCAGCGCCTCGCGCAGCGACAGCTCGAGCACCTTCTTGGCCCGCGGCGTGAACGGGATGTGCCCGGATGGCACCACCTGGCCCTCGCCGATGATCTCCTCGACCTGATGGCGGACCATCTCCAGGCTGATGCCCAGCGATTCCAGCGCCCTGGCCGCGACGCCCTCGCCCTCGTGGATGAGGCCGAGCAGGATGTGCTCGGTCCCGATGTAGTTGTGCTTGAGCAGCCTGGCCTCGTCCTGGGCCAGGACCACCACCCGCCGTGCCCGGTCGGTGAATCGCTCGAACATCGCATGCTCCTGTTCCGGAGGCCCGATGACGACAGTTAAAGAATAGGGGCCATGAGCGATATGACTACGCCGCCAGCTGGCGCACGGCGGCGCGCATGACGACCCGGCAGGCGGACTACGTGGTAGTGGGCGCGGGGCTGCTGGGCCTGGCCGCGGGCCGGGCCCTGGCCCGGCGGGGACGCGAGGTCACGGTCCTGGAGCAGGTCAGCGTGGGGCACCCGGGCGCGGGCTCCAAGGGCAGCTGCCGCATCTTCCGGCTCGGCTACGACGATCCGGCCTATGTCCGGGCCGCACGGCAGTCGCGGGAACTGTGGCATTCCCTGGAAGACCATTGTTCGAGAAAAATCCTGCATCCAACGCCTCAGCTCACGATCGGCACCGGCCTGGCCACGGTGCGCGAGGCCATGACGGCGGCGGGCGCGCCGACCGAGCTGCTGTCGGCGGCCGAGGCCAGCGCCCGGTTTCCCGGCGTCCGCGTGGACGGGCCGGCGCTGCTGGAGCCCGAGTCGGCGGTGACGGCGGCCGACGTGGCGCTGGCCGCGCTGGCCGCCGGGGTGCCGGAGATCAGGACGGGGGTGCGGGTCAGCGCGCTGGCCGATGACGGGCGCCGGGTCACGCTGGAGACCAGCGAGGGGCGGCTGTCGGCGCGGGCGGCGGTGATCTGCGCGGGTCCCGAGACGGCGGGCCTGCTGGGCGGGGCGCTGCCCTCGGCGCCGACGCTGGAGCAGGTGGCCTACCTGGCGCCGGCCGGGGCGGCTGGGGCGGCCGGCTCGGTGGGGGCGACTGACTCGGCTGGGGCGGGCATGCCGATCTTCCTGTGCCACGACGAGCAGATCCCGTACGGCCTGCCGGTGCCGGGCTCGCCGCTGTACAAGTTCGGGCTGCACCACAGCGGGCCGCCACTGCGGCCGGGCACCCCGCAGGACCAGTCGGCCGACCCGGCGCTGACCCGGCAGCTGGAGGAGATGGCGCGCCGGTACCTGCCCGGCTTCGGCCCGCGGCCGGTCCAGCTGGAGCGCTGCGTCTACGACAACACCCCGGACGAGGACTTCATCCTCGACCGGGTCGGCAACGTGGTGGTGGGCTGCGGCACGTCGGGCCACGGCTTCAAGTTCGGGCCGCTGCTCGGCGAGTGGCTGGCCACGCTGGCCACCGGCGAGGACGAGCTGGCCGGCGGCGAGGAACTGGCCGGGCTGGCCGCGCGGCTGCGGCTGGGCCGACCGGGGCTGGGCGGCCCGGGGCTGGGCTGACTGGGGCAGGCGGACTGCGGCGGGCGGACTGCGGCGGGGTCAGCCGACTAGCCGGCGGTACCGGACCTGGGTGAGGCCGCGCAGGCCGCCGAGCACGCCGCTCTCCCCGGTCAGCCGGAAGCCGGCCTTCTCGTAGAACCTCCGGGCCCTGGCGTTGGCCTCCAGCACCCACAGGCTGACGTCGTTGTAGTCCTGGCCGGCCGCTAAGCTCAGCACGCTGTCGATGAGCGCCCGGCCCGCGCCGGAGCTCCAGTGACCGGGCAGCACGTAGATCGCGTACAGCTCGCCGCGGCCGTGCTCGGGCGGCTCGAGCTGCGGCTGGCCGAGCTGGTAGCCCTCATCGCGCTCCGGGCCGAACGCGGCGAACCCGATCAGGCCGTCGTCCCCGTCCGCGCCCTCGGCGACCAGCACACCGTCCATGGAGTCCGCGCTGCGCCATTCGCCCTCGCGCTCGACGGCCGCCGGGTCGGTCCGCTCGGCCAGCGTCTGCTCGGGAATGAGGCCGGGATAGGCGGCGCGCCAGGTCGCCGCGCGGATACGGGCGATGGGCGGGCCGTCGGCGGCACCAGCCGGGCGAATCCGGACCATGCGGGCCATGATAGGCGGTGCGGTCGGCTAGGTCATGACACGAGGGTCGCGTAGACGATCGTATTGCTCAGGTAGTGGCCGGTGGCCGCGTCGAAGGTGCCGCCGCAGGTGATGAGCCTGAGCTGGGCGTTCGGCGTGGGCCCGTAGACCGCCGAGGTCGGGAACCTGGTCTTCAGGTAGGACCGCACGGTGGTGACCCGGAAGACCGCCAGCCGGCCGCTGGCCTGCCGGACGAAGACTTGCTCGCCGGGGTGCATCTGCTGCAGCCGGTAGAACACGCCGGGACCGGAGATCGAGTCGATGTGCCCGGCGATGACCGCGCCGCCCGGCTCGCCCGGCCGGGGGCTGCCGGTGTACCAGCCGGCCACGGCCGTGCTGCCCGGCACCTGGAGGGCGCCGCTCGCCGTCAGCCCGAGCCGGATCAGCCGCGTGCGCACGCCGATGGCCGGGATGTACAGCCGGACCGGCCGGGCCACCGACCGCACCCGGGCGGGCGGGGCGGCGGCCCACTGGCCGGCGGGCACCGGGGCGAGCGGCGGCTTGCCGAGGGGAGCGGCCGGCTTGCCGGTCTGGCTGGCGACCGCCAGCCCGGCGACACCCGCCCCGGCCACGAGCACCCCGATCAGCAGTGCCGCGACCGCGGCGGGCCGGCGTATCACCCGGATGGGCGAGGTATGCCGGCCGCCGCGGTCAGGGGCCTGTTCGCGCATCAGGTCCGACGTCAGCGCGCGTGCAGCGCGGGCCGCCTGCGGCGGCTCACCAGCACGCCACCGCCGACCGCCGCCAGCAGGCCGACGC
>JBOHCO010001292.1:0-6006 GCA_050698895.1 Streptosporangiaceae bacterium | reverse complement strand
GTCATCTACGTGGCCGGGAAGGTCGCCTCGCTCGGCTCCGACGCCAGGGTCGAGGAGCTCACCGACGCGGACATCCAGGTCGTGAGGGACCTGGTCACGCTGAGCGGCTTCGACCACATCGAGCCGGAGAACGTCACCCGGGTGGCCTCGGCCCGCCAGCTCTACAACTTCGACGCCCTGAAATTCCAGAAATACTGAAGGACCAGGGGTACTGATGGACGACAGTCGAGGCGAGCTGGACGCGCGCCGGCCCAGCCACATCTTCCCGCCCGAGGTCATCGCGCAGATCCAGCGCACCGCGGCCGAGGGGCACTACGAGATCCGCGGCTGGGGCGCCAAGCGCGCCGTGCCGTCCTTCGATGACCTGCTGTTCCTGACCGCCTCGCTGACCCGGTACCCGCTGGAGGGCTACCGGGAGAAGTGCGACATGACCACGGTGCTGGGCGGCCGGTTCGCGTCCAAGCCCATCCGGCTGGACATCCCGGTCACCATCGCCGGCATGAGCTTCGGCGCGCTGTCGGCCACGGCCAAGGCCGCCCTGGGGCGGGCCGCGACGGCGGCCGGCACGTCCACCACCACCGGCGACGGCGGCATGACCCCCGAGGAGCGGGACGCCTCCCGGCTGCTGGTGTACCAGTGCCTGCCCTCGCGCTACGGGTTCAACCCGGACGACCTGCGCCAGGCCGACGCCATCGAGATCGTCATCGGCCAGGGGGCCAAGCCCGGCGGCGGCGGCATGCTGCTGGGCCAGAAGGTGACCGAGCGGGTGGCCCGGATGCGGACCCTGCCGCCCGGCATCGACCAGCGGTCCGCCTCCCGGCACCCGGACTGGGTCGGGCCCGACGACCTGCGGATCAAGATCGAGGAACTGCGCGAGGCGACCGGCTGGGAGAAGCCGATCTACGTGAAGTTCGGCGCGACCCGGGTGCCCATGGACGTCAAGCTGGCCGTGGAGGCCGGCGCCGACGTGGTCGTGGTGGACGGGATGCAGGGCGGCACCGCCGCCACCCAGGACTTCTTCATCGAGCACACCGGCATCCCGACGCTGGCCGCGGTCCGGCTGGCCGCCGAGGCGCTGCGCGAGATCGGCATGGAGGACACGGTTCAGCTCGTCGTCTCCGGCGGCATCCGCAACGGCGCCGACGCGGCCAAGGCGCTCGCCCTGGGCGCGGACGCGGTCTCGCTGGGCGTGGCCCCGCTGATCGCCCTGGGCTGCAACAGCCCCACCTACTGGCAGGACGGCGCCGAGCACGACGCGTCGGCTGGCTACCGCGCGCTGGGCACCGAGGCGGGCTACTGCCACCACTGCCACACCGGCCGGTGCCCGGTGGGCGTGACCACCCAGGATCCGGCGCTGGAGCGGCGGCTGGACCTGGATCGGGGCGCCCAGTGGGTAGCCAACTACCTCAAGAACATGGCCATGGAGATCGCAGCGCTGGCCCGGGCCTGCGGCAAGTCCAGCGTGCACAACCTGGAGCCCAACGACCTGGTCGCGCTGACGGTCGAGGCGGCCGCCATGGCCCAGGTCCCGATCGCCGGCACCGACTGGATCCCCGGCCACCCCAAGGGCGGCTGGTAGCCGTCCGGCCGGTCACTGCGTGTCGCCGATGTTAATTCTCACGGCCTATGTACGGGGATCTTCACAAGGGCACTAGTCCGGCGTACCCTCGGCGTATCGTCTCTTCAAATTAAACATTGTTCACTCTGCTTCCCAGTGGCCACAACGAGCACAACGGAGCGTGTTCATGTCCGAGTCCGACCTCGAGGCGCACCTTCGGGCCCGCGCAGAGTCCGACGGTGTCGAGTTCTTCTTCGCCATGTTCGTCGACATGCACGGGAAACCGTGCGCGAAGATGATCCCGGTCGAGGCGCTTGACGTCCTGGCCGGCGGCGGAGCGGGCTTCGCCGGCTTCGCGGCCGGGCCCATGGGGCAGACCCCCGCCGACCCCGACATGATCGCGGTACCAGACCCCGACTCGTACGCGCTGGCGCCGTGGCAGCCGGGCCTGGCCGTGCTCCAGTGCGACATCCACGTCGAGGGCGAGCCATGGCCCTACACCCCGCGGCTGATCCTCAAGCGGGTGCTGGAGAAGGTCCGCGACCGCGGCCTGATCTACAACGCCGGCGTCGAGGCGGAGTACTTCCTGGTCCGCCGGACTCCCGGTGGCGGCATCGAGACGGCCGACCCGCTGGACCAGGCCGAGGCGCCCTGCTACGACGCCAAGGGCCTGTCCCGCATGTACGACCACCTGACCACGGTGTCGAAGTACATGAACCAGCTCGGCTGGGCCAACTACGCCAACGACCACGAGGACGCCAACGGGCAGTTCGAGCAGAACTTCCGCTACGCCGACGCGCTGACCTCGGCCGACCGCCTGATCTTCTTCCGGTACATGGTCCACATGCTGGCCCACCGGGCGGGCATGGCCGCCACCTTCATGCCCAAGCCATTCGGCAACCTGACCGGCTCGGGCCTGCACCTGCACTCCAGCCTCTGGGATGCCCAGACCGGCGCCGAGCTGTTCGCCGATCCGGCCGACGCCCGCGGGCTGGGCCTGTCCGAGCTGGCCTACCACTACATCGGCGGGCTCATCGAGCACGCCCCGGCCATGGCCGCCGTCACCTGCCCGACCGTCAACTCCTACAAGCGCTTCGGCGTCGGCGCACCGCAGTCCGGCGCCACCTGGGCGCCGGCCTACGCGACCTACGGCGGCAACAACCGCACCCAGATGCTGCGGGTGCCCGAGGGCGGCCGGGTCGAGAACCGCGGCTGTGACGGCGCCGCCAACCCCTACCTGGCCCTGGCGGTGCAGCTGGCGGCCGGGCTGGACGGCATCGACCGCGGCCTGGACCCGGGCGAGCCGAACCGCGACAACCTGCACACCATGGCGCCCGAGGCGGTGGCGGCCCGCGGCATCCGGGCCCTCCCGCCGACCCTGCTGCACGCCGCGGACGAGCTGGTAACCGACGACGTGCTGCGCGAGGCACTCGGCAAGACCCCCGACGGCGACTACATCGACTACTACGCGCAGATCAAGCGGGACGAGTTCCGCGCCTGGCACTCGACGGTGAGCGGCTGGGAAGTCGACCGCTACCTGACGCTCTTCTAGCCACGCCAGACGGCGCCGGACCACACAGCAGGAGGGGCCATGGCCTCGGTACACGCACCCCTTCCCGAGAAGGGCCTGGTCAAGGGCACCAACTGGTGGGGTGCCTTCGTGATCGGCCTGGCCGGGACGATCCTGGTCACCGGCATCGCGCCCTACGTGGTGCAGGGCACCGGCGCGCTCGGGATCATCCTCATCGGCGTGATGACGATCGCCGGCGCCTTCCTGTGCCTGTGCCTGGCCGAGCTGGCGACGATGTGGCCCGACCGAACCGGCGGCATTCCCTCGTTCGCGACCGAGTCGTTCAAGCCGTTGACCGGCGAGAAGACGGCGCGACACATCGGCGGGGTGTCGGGCTGGGCCTACTGGCTGGGCTGGTTCCCTGTCGCCCCGATCAACGTGATCCTGACCGCGTCGTACCTGGCGGTGCTGTTCAATTTCAGCCCTGGCCACACCATCGACCCGGTCGGTACCACCTGGGGCACCCCGATCGGCATCACGATCATCGCCATCTGCTTCGCCCTGCTCGTGCTGATCTTCATCCCGGCCTACTTCGGGATCAGGCTCGGCGCCGCGTTCGCCACCGTGCTCGGCGTGCTGTCGATGGTCCCGATCACGCTGATGATCTTCCTGCCGTTCTTCAAGCCCAGCTCGATCCACTGGCACAACATCGCCGGCTTCCACACGCCGCCGGGCGTCCACGTCAGCGTCACGTTCATCGCGGCGTGGTTCTTCCCGATCCTCTGGAACGTGATCGCCATGGAGGCCGCCGCGTGCTACGTCGGCGAGTGCCGCGGCGGCGCCAGGGACGCCAAGATCGCGCTCACCGCCGAGGGCATCTTCGGGGCGTTCATCTACATCCTGACGCCGCTGATGTTCGTCGCGGTCCTCGGGCTGGTGCTCACTAGCATCGACCCGCTCACGATGTACCTGTCGTATACCGACCACATCTTCGGGCCGGGGAACTGGGAGAAGTGGTTCATCGGCATCCCGCTGATCCTGGCCCTGGCCCTCTCGGTGCTGAACGCGATCATGGGCTGCGGCCGCTCGCTGTACCAGGCGGCCGAGGACGGGCTGCTGCCGCGCTGGTTCGAGCATAAGAACCGGCACGCCGTGCCGGATAACGCGATGATCTTCAACGTGATCTGCTCGGCGGTCCTGGTCCTGCTCGGCTCGCCCGTGCGTATCTACATCATCTCGAACGGCGGCTACCTGCTGTCATGCACGCTCGCCTTCGGCGGCTACTTCGTCTACCGGCACCTTCGCCCGGACGTGGAGCGGCCGTTCCGGCTTCCGACAGTGGCCAAGTGGGGTGCGCTCGCTGTCTTCGTGGCCTGGACCGTCATCTACTTCTATGGCGGCTGGAACTCGCCGAACATCGTGGTCGGCCCCGGCCAGGGCCCCTGGCTGTACCTGCTCGGTCTGCTGATCGTCGCGCTGTACGCGCCGCTGTACTGGTGGCGGGTCTGGCAGGACCGGCGACTGGCGGCCGCGGGCAAGCTCACGGCCCCGATGGTGGCTTTGGCCGCGGCCGGCCCGCTGAGTGGCGATCCGGCCCCGCCCGCCGCGGCGCCGGACGGGGCGGCGGCCGACCCGGAGTCGGCGGGCGAGCCGCCGATCGTACGGTAGGGCGGCCGACTGCATGCTGTTCGGGCGACGCCGGTGGGACAGCCAGCCGACGACACCGGCCGGCGTGCTGCTGGCCTCCTCTGGGGACGCGTTCAGCAACGAGGCCATCCGCCGCGCGCTGGAGCTCGCGGCGGGCCAGCCGGTCGCCGTGCTCTCGATCCTCAAGGTGTACGGCTCGTCGTTCGGGCTGCCCAGCCCGGGCCTGATGCCGACGCCGCGCGAGCGCGACGAGCAGATGGCGATCGTGCAGCGGGCCATCAGCGCCCTGGAGCGGCGGGGCTGCACGGCCGACGGCCAGATCGCGGCCACCCGCAGCGCGGGCCGGACCATCGCCAAGGTGGCGCGGGCGCGGAAGGTCCGCTACGTGGTCATGGACGACCGTTCCGCGACCGGCATGCGCCGGGTCATCGAGGGCGCCGTGACCTCCACCGTGCGCCGCCGGCTGAGCGGCGAGACCGAGCTGGAACTGGTACCGACGGCACGGTAGGGCCGGGAACCATTTTCCTAACAGAATCCAAACGCATCGAGTGCGGGCTCCGGGGTAATGGCAGCGCGATGATGGAATCATGCGCCGCAGCGAGGAGTCGGGCGGCTGACCCGGAGGGCAGGTGACCCGGGATGTTTAACCGGATCCTGGTCGCCGTACACACGTTCGACGACAGCAACCCGGCACTGAACCTGGTCCGCCAGCTGGCCACTGAGGGCGTGACCCAGGTCCAGGTGCTGCACCTGCGCGAGCGCGAGCTGTCGGGCTACTCGTGGTACAGCCGGGAGACCGGGAATGAGGCCTCGTTCGTAGCCGAGGCGGCCACCTTCGACCTGCGCATGGCGGGCCTCGCGGCGGGCGGGGAGGTGCGCTACGCGATAGTCGACCGGATCGCCGAGGCCATCCTCCGCGAGGCAGCGGAGTTCGAGGCGGACCTGATCGTGCTGGGCCGCCCGCGCCGCGGCGAGCTGGCTACCCGGCTGCTGGGCAGCGTCACCATGCGGGTGCTGCGCCGGTCCAGCTGCCCGGTGATCGGGGCCCCCCGCCGGGAGCCCCGGCGCGAGGAGGCGGCCGCGTCCTCCTCGGCCCCCGGCGTCAGCTCCTGACCCTGGCCCGGTCAGGGCTGGGTTTCAGCGTCCTCAGAAGTGGCGGCGGGCTTGCCAGGGGTTTCGGGTCTTGTCGGCTAGGCGTCGGCGTTGCCGTCGAGCACGTGCTGGCCCGCCCGGACCAGCGGCTCGACCAGGTCCTGGGCGTCGTCGAACCCCGAGCCGAGCATGGCGCCGC
>JBOHCO010001291.1:0-3639 GCA_050698895.1 Streptosporangiaceae bacterium | reverse complement strand
GGCCTGGCGCCACATCACCATCCGCCAGCTGCTCGACATGACCAGCCGCATCCCCGACTACCTCTACCAGCCCGCCTTCGCCGCCGCTTTCGCCGCCGACCAGCACACCCGCTTCACCGCCGCCCGGCTGGTTTCCTACGTCGCCGGCCTCCCGCTCGGCCCGGAGGGTTACCACTACTCCAACACCGATTACCTCCTCGCCCAGATGATCATCGAGAAGGTCACCCACCACTCCTACGCCAGCCAGCTCACCCGCCGGATCACCAGCCCGCTGCGGCTGGCCACCACCTGCCTGGCGCCCTGCACGTGCCCCGCATCTGACGCCGCCCGGATGCCCGCCGGGTACTTCGAGATCGCCGGCGGCCCGCCGTCGCTGATCGGCAAGGCCATGCCGCCCCTCGCCCTGACCTGGGCCCAGGCCGCCGGGGGCATCGTCAGCTCACTGGCCAACCTGGCCACCTGGGACCGGGCCCTCTACTCCGGTCAGCTCCTGCCCCGCCGCCAGCAGCACCAGCTCGAGAGCCTGGTGTCCGAGGCCACCGGCAAGCCCATCCGCCGCGCCACACCCGGCGGCCCGTACGGCTACGGGCTCGGCGTCCAGCAGCAGAACTCCCGCCAGACCGGTCCGTTCTGGGCCTACGAAGGCCAGGCGTTCGGCGCCCGGGTCGTGAACCAGTACTTCCCCCGCACCGGCATCAGCATCATCCTCGCGGTCAACAGCGCGACCGACAACGACGACGTCAGCGACCTGTCCAGCTCGGTGTACCAGACCCTGCAGCGCGCAGGCGTGATACCCGGCAGCTGAGCACCCCGCAGCGCACGCCGATACCCGCCAGGCCGCGGCCTGGCGGGTATCGGCGTCGGCGTAGGCCGGCCAGCGCGGACGTTGCGCTCGGGATGCGCAGGTGACCACACTGCTGGAGTGGACCATTTCGTCGGCCGTGCGGGAGAGCTGGCGGCCCTCGATGCCGAAATGCAGGCGGTGCGGGCTGGGCACCCCCGGTTCGTCCTGGTGGAGGGCGAGGCGGGAATCGGCAAATCCAGCCTGCTGTCCCGCTTCACGGCAGCGCACCCGGACACCTGCGTGCTGCGGGCGAGCGGTGACCAGGCGGAGATCCTCCTGGCCTGGGGGCTCATCGGTCAGCTCCTGGCTGCCGCCGGCCCGGTGGCTGCGGCCGGAGCTTCCCCGGCCGGGGTAGCGCGATGGAAGGACGCCGACGCGATGGCCGTCGGTGCCCACCTCGTGACGGCCCTGGGCGACCTGCAGGCCAGCGACAAGGTCGTCCTGGTGGTGGTCGACGACCTGCACTGGTCCGATGAACCGTCGGCCCGGGCGCTGCTGTTTGCTTTGCGGCGCATGCGAGCCGACCGGGTACTGGGACTGGTGTCGTCCAGGCCCGGTGAGCTGAGCCGCCTGGGCGAAGGATGGAGCCGGTTCGCCGCCGGCGATGACCGGGTCACCCGGCTGCTGCTTGATGGCCTGAGCGGCCAGGATCTGGTGGCCATGGCGAGGGCACTTGGCGCCGGTGAACTTCCCGGCCGGGTTGTCGCGCAGCTGCTCGATCACACCGGCGGCAACGCGCTGCACTGCCGGGCCCTGCTCGAAGAACTGGGCACCGACGGGCTGGCGCGGGCCGATGATGATCTTCCCGCGCCCCGGGAGCTCGCCAGCGTGATCGTAGCCCGGCTGCGAGCGCTTCCCGAGCCAGCTCAGGGGCTGGTCACCGCGGCTGCCATCCTCGGCCGCCGCTGTCCGCTAGCGACCGCGGCCGCCCTGGCCGGTGTCGCCGACCCGCTCGCCGCCCTCGACGAAGCAGCCGCTGCGGGCTTGCTGGCAGAGGACCGTCCTGGCCCGGATTCTTTTATCGCCTTCGCCCATCCGCTCGTCCACGCGGCCGTCCGCGATGACCTCGGATCGGCCCGGCGCCACCAGCTGCACCAGGCCGCGGCCACCTTGGTTCCCGCTCCCGCCGCCCTGCACCACCGGGTGGCCGCCGCCGTCGGGCCGGACGACACCCTGGCCGGTGACCTGGAGGAAGCGGCCCGGCAGGCAGCTGAGGCGGGCACGGCCGCGCAGGCCGCGTCGTGGCTGGCGCAGGCATCGGCGGCGAGCACGGCCCGCGCCGAGCAAGAGCGCCGTCTGCTCGACGCTTTGACGACGCTCATGGACAGCGCCGACGTCGCCGGGGCCGTGGCCCTGTGGCCGCAGGTCGCCCGGCTCGGCCCGAGCGCCCGGCGCAGCGCCTTGCGCGGCCATCTGGATCTGCTGTGCGGACGGGGGGCGGTCGTGGAGGCTCATCTGCTGGAAGCCTGGCAGGCCCACGACCCTGACACCGAACCGCTGGTGGGAGCGGCCGCGGCCACCTCGCTGGCCGCCTATCTGTGCACGTTGCGCCGGATCGGGGAAGCGCTGGCCTGGGGCGAGCGTGCCGTCGCCGCCAGCGCCGGGCATCCGGCGGCTCGGTTGCAGGCCGAGATTATGGTGGCGCTGAACCTGACCCTGGCCGGGCGCGGCCCGGAGGGCCTGGCCCGGCTGGACGGCCTGGCCCCGGCCGCCGCCGAGGTGCCGCTGGAGTTTACTGACGGGCTGGTCATGCGGGGGATGTGCCGGCTGTTCACCGATGACCTGACCGGCGCGCTGAGCGACCTGTCGGTAGGCGTTGACCGGCTGCGGGCCGGGGTGAGCTCGCACCACCCCGGCCACTGCCTGGTCTATCTCAGCGACACCGAGTACCGCCTTGGCGCCTGGGACGACGCGCTCATGCACTGCGAGCTGGCGGTCTCGCTGGCCCGCGATTCGGACCGGACCTGGGACTCCGCCTTCATGCACGGCTACGCCGCCCTGGTTCCCGCCGCGCGCGGAGACTGGCAGCGGGCCGGCGCCCACGTCGCGGCATCCCGGGCCGCGGCCCACGCCTTCGGGACGGGAACCGGGGTTACCACCGCGGCCATGGCCGGCGCCGAGCTGGCGCTGGCCCGCGGTGACCTGGAAGCAGTGCTCGCGGCCACGGAACCCGCCCGGGCGCTCGGCCGGGCCGAGATCTCGGGCGTGGCCGACTGGCGCCCGCTGGAGGCCGAAGCCCTGATCGGCCTGCACCGCCAGGAAGACGCCGAGGCGGCCCTGGCTGAGCTCGACGCCGCTATCCCCGCCTGCGGCCGAGCCTCGGCCAGCATGACGGCGAATCGCCTGCACGGTGACCTGGCCGTGCTCCAGGGCGACCTTGACCGAGCCGGAAGCTACTTCGCCGCCGCCTGGGAGCTGGCCCGGGACCTGCCGCTGCCGTTCCAGCGCGCCCTGCTAGAACGAGATGACGGCCGCCGACTGCGCCGCACCGGTGACCGGCAGCGCGCGGTCCGTCAGCTCCAGCAGGCGCGCGACCATATGGCGGCCCTCGGCGCCCGGCCGCATGTGGCAGCCTGCGAGCGGGAGCTTGCGCTCTGCGGAGCCGAGATAAGGCCCGAACAGCGACCAGCCTGGAACCTGACCGCCTCGGAGCTGGCCGTAGCCCGCCTGGTCTGCACCGGCCGGTCGAACCGGGAGGTGGCCGCCGAGCTGTATGTCAGCGTCAAGGCGGTCGAATTCCACCTCGGGCATGTCTTCGACAAAATCGGGATCCGGTCCCGCAAAGACCTGGCCAG
>JBOHCO010001290.1:0-3388 GCA_050698895.1 Streptosporangiaceae bacterium | reverse complement strand
AGCCCGGCCGGACGGGCGGCTACTGCCTGGACAAGGCGCGCACGCTGCCGCCGGTCAACCTGACGCCGGGCGCCGCGGTCGCTGCGGCGCGAGGACCTGGACATCCCGGCGGGGGCGATCAGCCAGCTGACCCTGAGCTAGCCGCCGGACGGGGCCGGCGGCGTGAACACCCCGATCTGGTTGCCCTCCGGGTCGAGCAGGTAGGCGAAGGTCACCCCGAGCGGGTTGCGCTGGGTCGGACGCTGGACCTTGCCGCCCGCCTGCTCGGCCCGCTGGCAGGTCGCCTCGACGTCCTCGACCAGCACCGTGAACACGGCATAACCGGGCATCTTGCCCTGCGTCGCGAACAGCCCGTCGCGCACGCCGTCCGGGTCGCCGGTGGTGATGATCTGGTAAGTCGGGCCCGAGCTGGCGGGGCCTCGTCCGAGGCCGTCCAGCCGAACACGTCGCCGTAGAACTGCTTCGCGGCGGCCGGGTCGCTGGTGCCGATCTCGAACCAGCCGATGCCGTTGAATCCAGCCATGTCATCCCTCTCGTGTCGCGCGCCGGGCCTGCCCCGGCTCCGCCCAGCCTGGCGGGCGGCGGCGACAGTCCCCTGTCGGTGTTTGCGCCGGTGTTGGCGGTGCTTGCGCGCGAATCGGGTCGGGATACGGCAGGGGATCTACCCCAAACGACGTACGCCCTGGTTAGCCGGGCTGGCTAGCGTTCCGTGCCTGGGGCCGGATCGGGGGCCCGGAGGACTGAACGGGGAGGTACCAGCATGTCTATTCGACGCCGCACCGCAGCCGCGGCTCTCGCGCTGACCCTGGCGGGGTCGGGCGCCGCCGCCGCCATCACTGCCACCGCCGCTCCGGCGCTCGCCGACAGCGGCGGGAACCCGAGCGTGCAGTACTGCCGGAGCATTGCCTCGCTGTTCCCCGGCAACATCTTCGGGGCCTGCGTCAGCTACTACCAGAGCCACAACCGCAGCGCTGCCGCCACCGACGTGTACTTCTGCAAGACCGAGTTCGTCCCGGACGGGAACTTCGCCAACCTCGGCGACTGCGTGAGCTTCCTGAACAACTTCAAGGGCACCTGACGCCGCGGCCGGCCCGGCTGGCCGGCCCGGCTACCGGCCCAGGGTGAGGTAGGCCAGGCTGGCGGCGCCGGCCAGCAGGCAGTAGGCGCCGAACGGAGTCAGCGTGCGGGTGCGCAGGTAGCGGACCAGGAACCGGACCGACAGGTAGGCGGCGACGCCGGACAGGATGCTGGCCACCAGGATCTGGCCGCGGATGCCGTGGCCGAGCGGGCCGGTCAGGTCGGGGAGCTTGAGCGCGCCCGCGGCCAGGATGACCGGGGTGGCGAGCAGGAAGGCGAACCGGGCGGCATCCTCACGGGACAGCCCGCTGGCCAGCCCGGCGACCATGGTGACGCCGTCCCGGCTGATCCCGGCCAGCAGGGCCAGGATCTGGGCCGAGCCGATGAGGATGGCCCGCGGGCAAGGCAGGGTGGCCAGCCGCCGGTCGGACACCCAGACCGCGGCCTGCTCGCGCTGGCGGGCCACCCGGGCCGGCGAGGATGAGTGCCGGCCAGCCGCGACCAGTTCGGCGTCCTCGCGCTGGCGGCTGCTGGCCGCGTCGGCGGCCAGGGACGCGTGGCGCCGGAACCGCTCCCCGGCGATCAGGATCACGCCGTTGATCATGAGGAAGGCGGCCGCGTAGCGGGGCTGGCCGAAGATGACCTCGAACGCGTGCTGGAAGGCCAGGCCGGCCAGGCCAGCCGGGATCGTGGCCAGGATGATCATCCAGGCCAGCTTCTGGTCAGCGGTGCGGACCTGCCGGTCGCGGACCGAGGTGAGGAACCCGCGGATGATCCGGGCCCAGTCCCGCCAGAAGTAGATCACCAGGGCCAGCGCGGTAGCGACGTGCAGCCCGACGACAAGGGCCAGGTAGGGCGAGTTCGGCGCGCCCAGGTTCAGGTCGCGGGCCCACGCGCCGCCGGCCAGCGCCGGGATCAGCACGGCGTGGCCCAGGCTGGACACCGGGAACAGCTCCGACACGCCCTGGACCAGGCCGACGACCGACGCCTCCAGGTAGGTCAGGTGGGTCACGGGGGAGGACCTCCGGGGAACGCGGCGGCGGGGAAGCGGGGTGCCGGCCGGGGGCTCGGGTGGCATACTCGGAGCCTCCGGTCTTCTACACGGACTGTAGAACATCTACAGAGTTTGTAGAAGCAAATTGGCGCAGGAGGTCCGACATGCCCGGTCATGCGGCTGGCCGCCGCCCGGCCGGGGCGCTGGAGGCCGAGGTGCTGGCCGTGCTCGGCGCAGCGGGCGCCCCGCTGACCCCGGGCCAGGTCCAGCAGCGGCTCACCGGGCGCCCGCGGGGAGAACTGGCCTACAGCACGGTGGTCACCATCTTGTCCCGGCTGCACGCCAAGGGCCTGCTGGCCAGGGAGCGGACCGGGCGCGCCTTCGCCTACGCGCCGTTCGACCAGGCCTCGGTCGCGGCCAGCCAGATGAGCCAGGCCCTGGACGCCGGCCCCGGCCACGACGCGGTGCTGGCCCGGTTCGCCTCCGGCCTGTCCAGCCGCGACGCCCGGCTGCTGCGCCGCCTGCTCGGCGACGGTCCCGATCCGGCGGCCGGTCCCGGTTCCGCGGCCGGTCCCGATTCCGCGGCCGGCCAGGGCTAAGGGACCTGCGGATGTGGCTGCTGCTGTTCGTCCCGCTGCTGATCCCGGCGCTGGCCGCGGTCGCCGCGCGCCCGCTGGCCGCCTGGCTGGAGCCCCGGCGGGCCACCTGGCTGCTCGCCGCGGCGGCGGTGATCCTGGCCGGCGGCAGCACCATGGCGCTGGCGCTGCTGGCCGCCTGGGCCGCGGCCGCGGCGCCCCCGCTGGCCGTCATCGGGGAGTACTCCGCGGCCGTCGCCCGCCGCGGCGACCCGGCCCCGGTGGCGACCGGGGTCGCCGCCGCGCTGCTGCTCACCGGCGTGGCCGTGGCCACCGCGATCACCGCGCGGCGGCGCGGCCTGGCCCTGGCCGAGTCCTATCGCCGGGCGGCGCGCCTGCGGCCCGGCCGGCACCGCGTCGTCGTCGTCCCCGGCCCGGCCATCGAGGCCTACGCCCTGCCCGGCTGGCCGGGCCGGATCGTGCTGTCGGCCGGCATACTGGCCGCCCTCGATGACCGCGGCCAGGCCGCCCTGCTCGCTCACGAGCAGGCTCACCTGTCCGGCCAGCATCACCTGTTCACCACGGCCGCCCGGCTGGCCGCCGCGGCCAACCCGCTGCTGCTGCCGCTGAGCCGCGCGGTCGACTACACCACCGAGCGCTGGGCCGACGAGCGCGCCGCCGCCGCGACCGGGGACCGCCGGCTGGTCGCGGTCACCATCGGCCAGGTGGCCCTGCTCGCCAC
>JBOHCO010001289.1:0-1224 GCA_050698895.1 Streptosporangiaceae bacterium | reverse complement strand
CGGCGCAGGCGCGGCAATGAGGCGGGGCCCGGTCGCCCGCGCCGTGCGCGGCGGGGTCACCCGCCGGCGGGTGCAGACGACCGTGATCGGCCTGGTCCTGCTGGTCTCGACCGCCGCCTCGGTGCTGGCCCTGGCGCTGGTGGTGGACTCCCGGTCGCCGTTCGTCCACGCGTTCGCTGTGCAGCGCGGCGCCGACGTGGCCGTGACGGTCGACGCGGCCAAGGCCACGCCCGCCGAGCTGGCCGCGACCAAGCGGCTGAGCGGCGTGGCCGCGGCGGCCGGCCCGTTCCCTGAGGTGGCCGTCGACGGCCAGATGGCCGGCCCGTTCGGCAGCGAGGTGAAGCTGCCGGAGCTGACCCTGGCCGGACGGTCCGGGCCCGGCGGCCGGGTCGATGACCTCACCCTGCAGTCAGGTCAGTGGGCCACGAAACCGGGCCAGGTGGTGCTGGACTCCAGCCCGGCGCCCGGCGAGATCTTCGAGCCGGCGCTCGGCCAGAAGATCACCCTGACCGGGGTACCGGGCCAGCCCACGCTGACCGTCGTCGGGCTGGCCAGCTCGGTCACCGGCACGGCGGGCGGCTGGGTGACGCCCGGCGAGATCACCCGGCTGCGCGCGCACGGGACACCGGACACCGCGCAGCTGCTGTACCGGTTCCGCAGCGCGGCCACCGCCGCGGCCGTCAGCGCCGACGAGCACGCGGTCGCCGCGGCGCTGCCCGCCGGCGCCGTCACCGCCACGCAGTCCTACCTGGCCATCGAGGCCCAGGAGAAGTCGGGGATCGCGCCGTTCGTGCCGTTCCTGGTCGCGTTCGGGATCATCGGGCTGGTCATGTCGGTGCTGATCGTGGCCAACGTGGTCAGCGGCGCGGTGGTGTCCGGCTACCGGCGCATCGGCATCCTCAAGAGCATCGGCTTTACCCCCGGGCAGGTGGTGGCCGCCTACGCCGGGCAGGTCTCGGTGCCGGCCATCATCGGCTGCCTGGGCGGCGTGGTGCTGGGGAACGTGCTGTCCATCCCGCTGCTGGCGCAGACCGCGAACGCGTTCGGGGTCGGCGCCCTGGGCGTGCCGGTGTGGGTGGACCTGACCGTCGCGGCCGTGATGTGCGTCCTGGTCGGGCTGGCCGCGCTGCTGCCGTCGCTGCGCGCGGGCCGGCTCAGCGCCGTGCAGGCCATCGCGCTGGGCCGGGCCCCGCGCACCGGCCGCGGCTACGCCGCGCACCGGCT
>JBOHCO010001288.1:0-4440 GCA_050698895.1 Streptosporangiaceae bacterium | reverse complement strand
GGTTCTTGGCCCGGCGGCCGTCGTCGGCGATCCACTCCAGGTCCAGCCGCGCCTCGACCCGCAGGGCCTTCTCCCGGCCCTCGCCGAGCTTCTCCTCGGCGAACAGCCCGGCCTCGATCCGCTTGGCCAGCTCCACCTCCTGCTCGGCGTTGAGCAGCGGGACCTTGCCGATCTGCTTGAGGTAGTCCTTCACCGGGTCGGACGTGGCCCCGGCCACGGCCACCTGGGCCGCGGGCAGGTCCTCGTCGTCGTCGCCGTAGACGAAGGTCTCGTCCTCGGCCTCGGCCTCGGCGGCCGGCTTGCCGGCCACCGCGGCGGCCGGGCCGGCCGGGCCGGCCACCGCGCTGGCCTTCGCCGGGTCCTGCGCGTCGCCCTCGGCCTCGTCCGGGGTGTCGGCCGCAACCTCGGCGCTGTCCTCGACGTCCAGGCTGATGTCGTCATCGGCGCCGATGACGTCGTCGCCCTCGATGTCGTCAACCGGCAGCTCGGTCAGGTCTTCCAGGTCCGGGTCGGCCACCGCGGCCAGGTCGGGCTCGACCTCGAGGCCGTCCGCCGCGGCTTCCGTGTCCACGTCCACGCCGCCGCGCGCCTCGCCGGCGAACTCGTCAGCCTGCGCGGTCACCTGCTTGCGTCCGTTGCCGCCATTACTTCCCCCACCTGGCCGATCCGACTGATTTCCTGGTCCCGTGCCACGCTGCTGGCGTGCGCCGCGGTGGTTCGCCGACGCGCCCTGGGCCTGTGTGGCGTCATCGTCAGCCAGCGCGACGGCACCGTCTGAGGATCCTCCACGGGATTGCTGCGGGACACGTGTGCCCTGCGCCGACGGCCGGCTTCGCCGCCGGGCTGCGGAGCTTGCAGCGCTTGCCACCGCGGTCACCCCTTCCTTCGCTGGACGGCTAGCCGCCGCGCTCCGGCCGGCCACCGGCCGACCGTACTGACAAGCGACACAGCCACCTCTCCGGCAAACGTCATGGCGAGAATCGGACCTTACCGGGCCAGGCCTGCTGCTCGGACTCTGCTGCCTGGGGAGGCCCGCACCAGATCTTGTCCTGCCAACCACCTTAGGCGGAGTCTGAGGGTAGGTCGTCCAGTTGCGGGCCGCCGCCGCGGGTCCTGCGCGGGTGGTGCGGGCGCGGCACGGGAAATGGTACCCGCATTTGTCATGCCCGTCCCTTCCTCGTTGCTCCTGCTGCTCGCGCCGCCACCCGGGGCCGCGGCGGCGGCTGGCCGTCCCGCAGCGGGACGTGCACGACCAGCACGGTGACATCGTCATCCTGCTCGTACCCGGTCAGCATCCGCTCTACGAGGTAAGCCAGCAACCGCTCTGGATCTTCCGCCACGCCGGGCGGCGCCTCCGACGCCACCGCCACGAGCTCGTCCAGGCCCTTGTCCAGGCCCCGCTTGCGGTTCTCCACCAGTCCATCGGAATACAGCACCGCAGTGTTGCCGGGCGGCAGCGGGAACTGGTACTGCTGGCGCGGGCTGGCCCAGCCCAGCGGCGTGCCGGCCTGGATGGTGTCCAGCCGGGGCGGCGCGGTGGCCGACAGCAGCAGCGGCGGCAGGTGCCCGGCGTTCCCGGCCATCCCCTCGCCGGTCTCCGGGTCCACGACCAGGTAGGCGACCGTGGTGACCTGCTCCTCAAGCTCGGTGGCGATGAACAGCCGGTCCAGCCCGGCCAGCACGGCGGCCGGGCGCGGGTCGGTCAGGGCCAGCGCCCGCAGGGCGTTGCGGACTCGGCCCATGCCGGCCGCGGCGGTCAGCCCCTTGCCCATGACGTCGCCCGCCGCCACGGCCAGCTTCCCGTCCGGCAGCCGGAAGGCGTCGTACCAGTCGCCGCCGATCTCCATGTTCCGAGTCACCGGCAGGTACCGGGCCTCCAGGATGATTCCCGGCACGGTGGGCAGCCGGTCCGGCAGCAGGCTGCGCTGGAGGGTCTCGGCCGTGGTGTGCTCGCGCTCGAACAGCGAGGCCCGCTCCAGGGCCAGGGCGCACTGCCCGGCCAGGGCCTCCAGGAAGACCCGCTCCTCGTCAGTGATCTGCCGGGGCCGGGTAAAGGAGAACCTCAGCGCGCCCAGCGGCGCGCCCGAGGACAGCAGCGGCAAGCCCACCCAGGCCTGCTCGTCGGTGTGGGCCAGGAACTCCGTCAGGTCGATCTGGCCCTCGAACAGCCGCCGCATCGCCTCCGGGCTGTCCACGGTCAGCGGCCGGCGCGAGTTGATGGCCGAGGTCATCACGCTGGGCGTGTCCAGCGAGATGTCGCCGCTGAGCGCGCCGGGGTGGCTGGGCAGGCCGCCGGGGTTGATCGTCTTGAGCCGCAGCCGGTCGGGGTCCAGCATGGCCACCGCCGACCGCTCGGCGCCGATGGCCGACCGGCCGACCTCGGTGATGACCTGGACCACCTGCTCGATGGTCAGCGCCTCGGCCAGCATCGAGGTGGCCTGCTGGAGCCGGGCGGTGCGCAGCGCCGCCGCCGACAGCTGCTCGGTCAGCCGCCCGCGCATCTCCTCGGCCTCGCGCTGCCCGGTGACGTCGGTGCTGGCGCCGACCCACTCGATGATCTTCCCGTCCCGCTCCACGGGCACCGCGCGGACGTCGTGATGGCGGTAGGAGCCGCTCTTGGTCCGGACCCGGTACCGGCCGTCGAACGCCTTGCCCGAGGCCAGGCTGTCCTGCCAGTCCTGCTCCACCCGCTCCCGGTCGTCGGGGTGGATGACGTCCAGCCAGCCGCGGGCCAGGTACTCATCGACGGTCTGGCCGGTGATCCAGCGCCACTCGGGCGAGTCCTCGGCGATCTGGCCGGCCGGCGTGGTCACCCAGACCACCTGGGCGCCGGCCTGGATGAGCGAGCGGTAGCGCTCCTGGCTGCGCCGCAGCGACTCGGCCGCGGCGTGGCGCTGGGAGTGGTCGACCGCGATCAGCGACACGCCCAGGATGCCGCCGTCCGGGTCCAGCGACGGGTACCAGGAGAACGACCACCGCGCGCCCGGTCCCGCCGCGGCGGCCGGTCCCGGCCCTCCGGGCGCCGCCTGGGCGTCGCCGGGGGGCCCGTGGTCCGGCAGCGGGCGGCCGTCGGCCAGCACCCGGGCCAGCGCCGCCTCGGCCAGGCGGGCCAGGCTCTCGGGCCAGACCTCCGCGGGCGACCGCCCCACGTGCCCCTCGGGGTCCAGCCCGCTGAGCTCGGCCAGGGCCCGGTTGACCCGCAGGAAGCGCAGGTCCGGGCCGATGAAGGCGAATCCCACCGGGGCCCGGTCCAGCAGGGTGCCCAGCAGTGCGGAGTCAGAGACGTCGAGTCCGGGTGCGCGTGGCCGGGGCACGGACATGCCAGTGCTCACAGCGAACACCCCGCACCCGTGCGAGCCCAGGCCATGGAAGAGCTCCTTCCTGCTCACTGCGGACACAAGAAGGCTAGCGGCAACAACGGGCGCAAGAAGCCCGGCAGCGACAACTGCCTGCAATAACGATGCCGGACCGAGCCTCGCGGCAGGCCGGCGCGGGCCCCGGGCCCCGGCCGGTGTCCCTGAAATCCCATGCGGCCCGTGCGTACCGTTAGCGGACGTTAAGGGACTTATGCGTCGCTGAAGCAATACACTCCCTGTACTAGCGGCAATCGGCTGGCCGACCATCCCGGCGAATGCGTCCGGGTCAGAAGGAATCGGGCGGCGCGCCGGGCCGAGGCATAGCATCACCAAGCGTGAATCTGGGAAGCTAGGCAAGTGAGCCCGCAGAGCCGACGTCGTGACTCCTCAGGGGGAGGAAACAGGTCCGGGCACTCCGGACCGCCCCGCCAGAGCCATCGGCCCGGCTTGTCCTCACCCCCGCCCAACGCCCGGTTCGCCGAGATGCTGCGGGCCGCCCGCGAGCTGCTGGCCGTGCGCAGCCCGCTGGACGCCGAGCTGATGGTCTCCGAGCTGCTGGGCACCTGGTGGGGCCAGCAGCCGGGCCGGCGGGGCATGCGCGAGACCAGGCGCCGCCGGGCCGACATCGAGGAACTGGTCGGCGAGGGACTGGTCGCCTACGCGGCGCAGCAGGGCAGCCCCGCGGCCCTGGCCCTGCTCTCCGGCATCGCCTGCCTGGGCACCCCCCGGCAGTGCGCCCAGGCCGAGCAGGCCGCCCTGGACCTGATGGAGCGCGGCGTCGCCCGGCCGGCCTGGGCCGACCACGTGGGCGCCGTCAAGGCGGCCGAGTGCTACGTGAACTCCGATGCCTACGGCGACCGCGACGAGATCGTGTGCGTGTTCAGCTACGCGGGCCAGGAGCAGCACGCCCTGGTGGTGGTGGTCGACTACAACGCGGGCGGCCTGTCCCGCGACGGCTGGGTCACCTCCCAGGTCGGCAAGCTGCTGGAGTACTGCCGGGAAGGCAGCCAGACCAGCGCCGCGACGGCGAAGGACGGCCCGGCGGCGCGCCGGGCCCAGGCCGCGCCGGGCGGGAGCCCGGCAC
>JBOHCO010001287.1:0-4228 GCA_050698895.1 Streptosporangiaceae bacterium | reverse complement strand
GCCTACAAGTACGTGCCGGCCAAGCCGCTGGAGACCCACGGCCAGGGCATCCAGACCCAGGTCGGCGGCGACTGGTACGACATCATCCCGCTGTCGGCCGGCCGGGTCGGCATCGTCATCGGGGACGTCGAGGGCCGCGGTGCCCGGGCGGCCGCCGTGATGGGCCAGCTCCGGGCCGCGCTGCGGGCCTTCGCCCAGGACGACAAGCCGCCCGCGGAGATCCTGCGGCGGCTGGACGACTGGTGCCGCTCGCTGGCCCCGCTGCCGTCGGCCGAGCACAACGCCGAGGCCGCCGATCCGCCGATCGTGAGCTGCACGTACCTGGTCTACGACGCGTGGTCCCGGATCCTGTCCTTCGCCAACGCCGGGCACATGCCGCCGCTGATGGTCAGCGGGCAGGACGTGACCCAGCTGGAGATCAGGCACAAGGGCGTCCTGCTCGGCGTGCGCGGCCGGGGCATGCCCGCCCTGCCCACCTACCGCGAGGAGTCGCGCTACCTGCCGCCCGGCTCCACGCTGGTCTTCTACACCGACGGCCTGGTCGACCGCCGGGAGCGCGTGGACGGCAAGGGGCACTATACCGACGCCGAGGTCCAGCAGATGCTGCGCCAGGCCGTGCGCGCCGCCGCCCGGGGCCCGGTGGCCGAGGTCGCCGAGGCCGCCGAGCTGGCCGTGCCCGGCGAGATCGACGATGACATGGCCGTGGTCGTGGTCCGCACCTCGGTGGCCAACCTGGCCTCCTGGGAGGGCCGCTTCGCGGCCGAGCCCATCAAGGTGTCCGAGGCCCGGCGGCTGGCCCAGGAGACGTTCATCAAGTGGGGCATGCAGCTCGAGCAGGCCGACCTGGCCTGCCTGCTGGTGTCCGAGGTGGTCACCAACGTCGTGCTGCACGCCTCGGCTACGCCCAGCCCGCGCCCCGAGCTCGTCCTGGAGGCGGCCGGGCCCGGCGGGCTCGCCGCCTGGGACGTGTCGCCGTTCGGCGAGGTGCTGCCCGGCCACGGCGGCAGCAGCGAGTTCACCCTGCGGCTGCGCCGCGGCCACGAGGCCATCTGGGTCGAGGTGTTCGACTCTGACATGCGGCTGCCGCGGATCCGCAGCGCCGGCGAGAGCGACGAGGGCGGCCGCGGCCTGTACCTCGTGGATCAGCTGGCCACGCGCTGGGGCTCGCGCCCGACCAAGGACGGCAAGGCCGTGTGGTTCGAGCTGCCGCTCAAGGTCGGGGCCGGCGGCCGGTAAACCGCGGCGCGGGCGGGCCTACTGCTGGGCCACCCAGGCCGTGAGCACGATCAGCACGAACCCGGTGATGACCATGATCCAGATCCGGCCCGACGAGCCCAGCCCCATCCGGCGCCGCGTCCGGTGCACGAAAAACGCGCACAGCACGGCCAGGAACAGCAGCAGGATCAGCCCTGGCGTCACCGGAGGCCTCCTCGGTCGGCTCTCCCCTGAGCATAAGGCGATCTCGCCGCCCTGAGACCCTCAGGCGCTCCATAACAGGTGGTGCAATCGCTTACCCGGCCATTTCGGTCCGCGGATCAGGGCTGGCCACGGCGACCGTAGCGCCCAGGATGGCCGGAACGGAGGTGACCGCATCGGGGGTCCGCACGGAGTCGTGCAGCCGGCGCAGCACCGTGACCTGGCGGGCCAGCGCCTCGATCCGGTCCTCCACCAGCTGGGCCGCCGTGTCCCGCTGGCCCGCGGTCACCGACCGGCCCAGCGCCAGCCGGGCCAGCGGCTTGATCTCGTCGAGGCGGAAGCCGAGGTCCTTGAGCGCCAGCGTCGCCGCGATGTAGCCGCTGTACTCGCTCGGGTACTTGCGCGTGCCCCCGGCCGATCTCCGCGGCTCGGGCAGGATGCCGAGCTCCTCGTAGTACCGGATCGTCCGGCTGCTCACCCCGGCGGCCTTGGCCAGCTGCCCGATGCTCACCAGCCCCGTCGTTTCCTCGGCGGATTTCGACATGCCTCTAACTACTCCCCGTGATATCCGCCGAGCGCGACCCCCGCCGCGCCCCCCAGTAGCGGACGTTTGGTGTGACAAACCGCGGCTCAATACGCCCCTAGCCTTGGCTTATTACGGATAGTAGCGGTCTGGTAGCTCTGTGCGGAGGGAAATCGAGCGGCCGCTGATCATCACCCGCCGGCCCGGCCCGGGTCCGGCCGGGGTATGGCCGCGACCGTACTCCGGGGTAACCTCGGAACATAACCGGCTGACGTGGAGGTCAAGGTGTCAGAGGCATACATCGTCGGCGCGGTGCGGACTCCCGTCGGCCGCCGGAACGGCGGGCTGTCCGGCGTCCACCCGGTGGACCTGGCCGCCCATGTCCTGTCCGAGCTGATGACCCGGACCGGCGCCGACCCGTCCGCCGTCGAGGACGTCATCATGGGCTGCGTCTCGCAGGTCGGCCCGCAGTCCATCGACATCGCCAGGAACGCCTGGCTGTCCGCCGGGCTGCCCGAGGGCGTGCCTGGCGTCACCATCGACCGGCAGTGCGGTTCGTCTCAGCAGGCCGTGCACTTCGCCGCCCAGGGCGTGCTGTCCGGCATGCAGGACCTCGTCGTCGCGGCCGGCGTCGAGAGCATGAGCATGGTGCCCATGGGCACCACCGTCGCACTGCCCATGAAGGAGGGCATGGCGCCCCCGTTCGGCGACGGCTGGCGTGAGCGCTACGGCAACCAGGAGATCTCCCAGTTCCGCGGGGCCCAGCTGATCTGCGAGAAGTGGGGCCTCAAGCGCGCCCAGCTCGAGGAGTTCGCGTACGAGAGCCACCAGCGTGCCATCCGCGCCATCGACGGGGGCCGGTTCGACCGCGAGATCACCCCCGTGGCCGGCGTGACCGCCGACGAGGGCCCTCGCCGGGACACCACCCTGGAGAAGATGGCCGAGCTCAAGCCGCTGCGCGAGGGCTGGGAGCTGACCGCCGCCACCGCCTCGCAGATCTCCGACGGCGCCGCCGCCCTGCTCATCGCCTCGCCCACCGCCGTTCGGCGGCACGGCTTCACGCCCAGGGCCCGGATCCACTCCCTGTCCGTGGTCGGCTCCGACCCCGTCTACATGCTCACCGCGCCCATGCCCGCCACCGAGGCCGCCCTGGACAGGGGCCACCTCGGCGTCGACGACATCGACGTCTTCGAGGTCAACGAGGCCTTCGCGCCCGTGCTGCTGGCCTGGTCCGCCGACACCGGCGCCTCGCTGGAGAAGGCCACCCCCAACGGCGGAGCCATCGCCCTCGGCCACCCCCTCGGCGCCACCGGCGCCATCCTCATGACCAAGCTGCTGCACGAGCTCGAGCGCACCGGCGGCCGGTACGGCCTGCAGACCATGTGCGAGGGCGGCGGCCAGGCCAACGCCACGATCATCGAGCGGCTCACCTAGCCCGGCCGGCCCGGCCTCCGGCCGGCCCGCCAGACACACCGGGCTGCCGGTCAGAGGCGGCCGGGCGAACCGAGTCCGTTAGAGGAAATATATCTCTGGAGCTGCAGGTTCTGTACCAGTGAGAGGCCAGGAACCATAGCCAGGCCGACTTAGGTAACTGCACACTGGAAGGTACAAGAACATGGTGCTCACTTCCTTCGACCCGTTCGCGGAGTTCGACCGCATCACCCGGCGCCCCGGCATCCGCATGGACGCCATCCGCCGTCCCGAGGAGGTCGAGCTGCGCTTCGACCTGCCCGGCATCGACACCGACAGCCTGGACGTCACCGTCGACCGCGGCGTGCTGAGCGTCAGCGCCAAGCGGTCCGAGGAGTACGCCGAGGACGAGAAGCCGTTCATCCGGCAGCGCGTCATGGGCTCGTTCTCCCACCGGGTCCGGCTGTCCGACACCGTCGACAGCGAGAAGATCGACGCCGCCTACGAGGGTGGCGTGCTGAAGGTCCGCGTCCCGCTGACCGAGAAGGCGCAGCCCCGCAAGGTCGAGGTCAGCACCCCGGCCGCCGAGCTGCCCGCCGCCTGATCGGGTACCCCCCGACACCAGCGGTACGCTGCCATGGGGCCCGCGCGGCTGACCCGCCGCGCGGGCCCCTACCACTCCCCGGCGGGCTGGTTATCGAAAGGAGAGCCGAGTCGTGCCATCGCTGCCCCTTGATGACGCGAATCTGCCGCTCTTCACCGTCGGCCAGGTCGCCGGCATGCTCGAGATCCAGCAGGCGTTCCTGCGCCGCCTCGACCAGCACCAGATTGTCCGGCCGGCGCGATCCGAGGGCGGCCAGCGCCGTTACAGCCGCAATG
>JBOHCO010001286.1:0-1846 GCA_050698895.1 Streptosporangiaceae bacterium | reverse complement strand
GGCCCTCCGGGCCGTGGTACACCGCGTACATCCCGGCCATGACGGCCAGCAGGACCTGGGCCGTGCAGATGTTGCTGGTCGCCTTCTCCCGGCGGATGTGCTGCTCACGGGCCTGGAGCGCGAGCCGGTAGGCGGGCTGGCCGTCGGCGTCCACCGACACGCCGACCAGGCGGCCGGGCAGCTGGCGCTTGAGCCCGTCGCGGACGCAGATGTAGCCCGCGTGCGGCCCGCCGTAGCCCAGCGGCACGCCGAACCGCTGCGTCGTGCCCACCGCGATGTCCGCGCCCAGCTCGCCGGGCGGGGTGAGCAGCGTCAGCGCGAGCAGGTCGGCGGCCATGGCCACCTGGGCGCCGCGCTCGTGCGCCGCCTCGATCACCGGCCGGGGGTCGGCGATCGAGCCGTCGGCCGCCGGGTACTGGAGCAGCACGCCGAACAGCTCGCCGTCCGGCTGGGCCGCGATCAGCTCCGGGGTCACCTTCGCGGTGACCAGCTCGATGCCCAGCGGCTCGGCCCTGGTGGCCAGCACGGCCAGGGTCTGCGGCAGGCAGCCCGCGTCGGCCAGGAAGATCTTCCCCTGGCGGGTGACCCGGCGGGCCATGGTCATCGCCTCGGCCGCCGCGGTGGCCTCGTCCAGCATGGATGCCCCGGCCACCGGCAGCCCGGTCAGGTCGGCCACCATCGTCTGGAAGTTCAGCAGCGCCTCCAGCCGCCCCTGCGAGATCTCCGGCTGGTAGGGCGTGTAGGCCGTGTACCAGGCCGGGTTCTCCAGCACGTTGCGGCGGATCACCGGCGGGGTGACGGTGTCGTAGGAGCCCATGCCGATCATCGAGGTGAGCACCTGGTTGCGGCCCGCGATGCGGCGCAGCTCGGCCAGCACCTCGGCCTCGGACAGCGGCTCGGGCAGGTCCAGCACGGGCCGGTCGCCGCCGGTGACCTGGCCGGGCAGCGCGGCACCGGTCAGCCCGTCCAGCGAGCCGTACCCCACGGCAGCCAGCAGGTGATGTTCCTGCGACCCCGACGGGCCGATATGACGATTCGCGAAGTTCATCGGGAGCCTCCCCTGGCCGGCACTCGTGCAGTGACCAACTCCCCCTCTGTCACCGGCGACGCCCGGCCGCCCTAGAGCGGCCCGCGAGCGCAGGCTTCAGAGATGCCCACGCCGACCGGTCCCTGATGCCTGAGAGGTTCCGGGGAGGTTGCCCCTTCGGCGCCCCGCGCTGGTCACGCGGGATCTCTCCCAGCCGGCATGTTCAGCGCGATCGAGCTTACTCGATCCTCCGCCCGCCGGCCGGATGCCGGGCCGTCCGTCCGCCGGGCCGCTCGCGGGGCTCAGCTGGCGCACCGCTTCTTGCTGTTATCAGACTGGGCACCCCTGGGCTGGCTGCGTGCGACCCCGTGGGTGTCCCGCTGGCAACACGGGGTGTCACTGACGGGTTAGCTCAGGCCAGGTGAGCCAGGCCGGACGGTCTCGTGGGTCCCTTCGACCCCGCCCGTCCCGGCGGAACCGGCCGACCCAGTCCGACCCGCTCTGGGCCAACCCGGAGCCCAGCTTGCGGCCGCCCTGGTGGGGGGCTTCATGATCCCGGAAATCCGTCCGCGATATTCGCGGACGGATTTCCGCGATCATGAATCGTGCTTTCCGGACCGGCCGCAGCCCGCGATCCGGCCGCCCGCAACCCCAGCCGGGCTCGATGGCGGACATCGGCAGCTACGCCGGGCTGCGTCCCAGTCAGACGCGCTCCCGCCGTTGACGTCCTTACGTATTTACGTAATTCTTACAACCGTGAGTAACAACGGAGGCGACACCGGGACCGGGCCCGGCGGGCCGGTCGAGCGGCGGCTGGCC
>JBOHCO010001285.1:0-1056 GCA_050698895.1 Streptosporangiaceae bacterium | reverse complement strand
GTGGGGGTCATCCACGTCACGCGGGCGCCGGCGGCTGCGGCCTGGCGCCGCATCTCAGCCAGGTTCCGGGCGGTCTCGGCGCCGGTCACGAGCGGCTTGGTGGCACCGGCGCCGTAGCGCAGGACGTCGTTGGCGCCGGCGAACAGGACGACCCAGCTAGGTTGGTGCCGCTGCAGCGTCTCGGCCATGACCCGCTGGAGCATGGTGGTCGGGTAGCCGGAGATCGCCGCGTTGACCAGCGCGATCGGGTCGCCTGGCCGCCGCAGCCTGATGAGGTGGCCCAGGATCTCCAGCCAGGAGTCGGCCGCATCGGTGGTGCTTTCGCCGATAACCGCCAGCGTCTGGCCAGGCCGGAATGGCAGCCGGTCGACCGCCGCCGCGAACTCCGGCTCGGCCAGCAAGCCCATCGCCGCCTCCGCCGCCCGCGCGGAGAAGCGATCGCGGATGGCGATGTAGGCGGCCTCCTCCAGCCCGTAGAGGGCGCTCCTTCGCAAGCGGTCGGCCCGCGCCGGCGATCAGCCCGGAGCGGCCGCAGCCGGCCGTGCCGGGGATCGGCGGGGCGCCTGCGGTGCCCGCGATGAAGCTCATGCTGGTAGGTGAGGTCACCTGAGCGGTGGCGGGCCAGCCACGCCTGCTTGGGCAGGATGAACCCCAGCGGGCCGACCGCGATGAAGCCGTCGGCCACCAGCGTCTCCAGCGTCCCGGTGTCCCCGGCCGCCTCGGCCGCGGCCCACTCGGAGAGGAATTCCTCGGTCACCTTTGGCATGCTGACGGTGCGCCTGTCCCGCCCGCTGGCCGGCGGATTCCCTCCCGAGGTCAATCACGGCCTCAGCCACCGTCACCTCGGCCTGGTAATCGACGGGCTGCGGACCAATGCCCGGCCGCCTGCCGAGGTGGGCGGTCCGGCCCTTACCCTGGCCGACCTGGGCCAGTTCCCCCAGCGACATGAAGCTCACGGCTAGCGTGCTCTATGGCCATACGATCGCGGTGGGAGGACTTAACGAGAAGCCGCCGGGCTGGGCCCGGGGAGGCGGGAGGACCTGGTGGAGCCAGAGC
>JBOHCO010001284.1:0-3956 GCA_050698895.1 Streptosporangiaceae bacterium | reverse complement strand
GCCGAGCACCGGGCAGAGCTTCTCGTGGGCCAGTGGCTCCTCCGGGACCACCAGGCGGAACGGGGCCAGCAGCACCCGGGTCGTGCCCGGCACCCGGACGCCGGCCTGGGCCGCGATCCAGGTCGCGTCCTGGCCGACGAACCGGGTGTCGAACCGGCCGCCGGGGAACACCAGGTCGCGGACCTTGTCCCGGTCGGCTTCATCTAGCTGGTGGCAGCCCTCCCGCTTGAGGTGGCGCAGCAGGGTCGGCGCCGCCTTCTCGGTCACGATCAGCACCGACTCATTGGTGCACAGGATCGAGTTGTCGAAGCTCTTGCTGTCGGCGATCCGGCGGGCCGCCATGGCCAGGTCCGCGGTCGCGTCGACCAGCACCGGCACGTTGCCGGGGCCGACGCCGATGGCCGGGTTGCCCGAGCTGTAGGCGGCCCGGACCACCGCCGTCCCGCCGGTGGCCACGATCACGCTGGTCCGCTCGTCGGCCATCAGCGCGTTGATCAGCGGCACCGACGGCTCGTCCACCACCTGGATGACGCCGTCCGGGGCGCCCGCCGCCACCGCGGCGGCGGCCAGCGCGCGGGCCGCGTCGGCCGAGCACTCCCGGGCCAGCGGGTGCGGGCTGATCACCACGGCGCGGCGGGTCATCAGCGCCAGCAGCGCCTTGACGAACACGGTGGCCACCGGGTTGGTGGACGGGGTCAGCGCGAGCACCACGCCGGCCGGGCGCGGGATCTCCACGATCCTGGCCGCCAGGTCGACCCGCGGCGTCACGTAGTCGTGGCCGGCGTACGCCTCGACCAGCCCGGTGCTGCTGGCCACGTTCTTGAGCACCTTGTGCTCGGCCACGCCGAACCCGGTCTCGCGCACCGCCCACTCCGCGTACTCCTGGGCCCGGGCCGCCCCGGCGCAGGCCGCGGCGTGCACGATGCGGTCCACGGTGGCCTTGTCGTACCGGGCGAACGCCTGCACCGCCCACTGGGCGCGCTGCAGCATGGCCTGCGCGCGCGGCACCCCGGCCGGGTCGGTCAGCAGGTCCACGCTGATCGGCCGGCCGGCCGCGGGTGCCTCGGGGCTCATGGCTGTGCCTTCCCGTGGCTCATGGCTGCCTCCGCCCGGACACCGCGTCATCGCGGGCGGCGCCGATGGCCACCGCCACCCGGTCCAGCAGCTCGCCGCACAGGTCGGGCGTCATCAGCAGGCCCGGCTTGAACTGCAGCACCCGCGGGTCGAGCGTGGAGAAGATGGCCCAGACGCCGTTCTCGTACAGCCGCTTCATCACGTACTTGGCGCCCTGCGGGTGGTCGAACTCCAGGCCCATCACCAGGCCGTTCTGCCGGATCCCGGTGAACCAGTCCGGGCAGGCCCGCTGGATGCGGCGCAGCCCGGTGCCGAGCACGTCGGCGATGTAGGCCACCATCGACCTGATCTCCGGCCGGCAGGTGATCTCCAGCGTCTTGAGCGCGGCCACGCAGCCCAGCTCGGCCCCGCCGAACGTGGACATGTGGGCGAAGCCGTCCTCGCTCAGCCAGCCCGCCGCGGCCTCGCTGACCAGCACCGCGCTGACCGGGTACAGGCCGCCCGAGATGCCCTTGCCGGTGACCAGGATGTCCGGCGTGATGCCGTGCTTGGTGATGGCCCACAGCTCGCCGGTGCGCATCAGCCCGGTCTGCACCTCGTCCGCGATGTACAGCGCGCCGTGGGCCTCGCACAGCCGCTTGACGCCCTCCAGGTAGCCCGCCGCGGGCAGCGGGAAACCATAAGTGGCCGGGATCGTCTCCATGATCACGGCCGCCGCGTCCCGGCCGCGCAGCGCCTGCTCCATGGCCGCGAGGTCGTTGAACGGCACGTGCACGAACTCGTCCGGCCGGTCGGCCAGGAACAGCGCGGCGAACCGCTCGTCGCCGGTGGCCACGGCCAGCCCGGTGTGCCCGTGGTAGGCCTTGGCCACCGAGACGATCTTGCGTTTCTTGGTCGCGTGCCGGGCCGTCTTCAGCGCGATGTCGATGGCCTCGCCGCCGCCGCTGCCGAACACCACCTTGGTCAGCCCGGCCGGCGCCGTGCTGACCAGCGCCTCGGCCAGCGCGGTCCGGGCCAGCGACGGGAAGTGGTGGTTGCCGATGTCGAACCGCTGCATCGCCGCGGTGACCGCGGCGATGACCTCCGGGTTGCGGTGGCCCAGGTTGTAGGTACCGCCGTTGAGGTGCACGTCGATGAGCCGCTTGCCCTCGACGTCGTAGATGAGGTAACCCTCCCGGCGGTCGATGACCAGCGGAACCCCGGCGTCGACCCAGAACTGCGTCTT
Organism: Streptosporangiaceae bacterium; assembly: GCA_050698895.1. Lineage (GTDB taxonomy): Bacteria > Actinomycetota > Actinomycetes > Streptosporangiales > Streptosporangiaceae > DASUBV01. Next base: position 1,657 of record JBOHCO010001284.1, on the reverse strand, counting down.
GTCCGGGTTCCAGAACTGCCGGGACGCCTCGAGCATCTCGCTCTTGGATCCGAAGGCGATCAGCTCGTCAGCCATGTCACCTCCCGGCCGGGCCCCTAGAGCAGCAGGGTCGCTACCCGCTGCTCGCTTTGGTCTGACCAAATACGTACCCTTTAGACCTTTCGGTGTCAAGAGGCTCAGGTTAACGCCATATTTCCCTAACCAAAAGTCTTGTCACGGTCCATACCTGCTGATACTGTCCGCGCTGTGACCTGCATCACAAACCATCTCGTAACCGTTTGACTCGTAGTTGACCAACCGCCGGGGAGGCGTGCATGGCAAGGTCCGAACTGCCACGGGTGGGCGGAATTGAGGGGATGGAGGAGACGTTTGACGTCTCCCAGCGCGAAGAGGTCCCCAAGCTCCGCAAGCACGCCGTCGGGCTGGGCGGGGTGCTGTTCCTCACCGTCACCGGGTCCGCCCCGATCTCGGCGATGCTCTTCAACACGCCGATCATGGTCGGCTACGGGGAGGGCGTCGGCGCGCCCGCGGCGTTCATGTTCGCCGCGATCGTGCTGGTCGTGTTCTCCGTCGGCTACGTCGCGATGGCCAGGAAGAAGACCTCCGCGGGCGGCTTCTACTCCTACATCAGCCACGGCCTGGGCCGGGAGCTCGGCATCGGCACCGGCTACGGTGCCGTCGTCGCGTACTCGGTGTTCGAGGCGGCACTGGCCGGCGGGTTCGCCTACTTCGCCAACCTCAAGTTCGCCGCGTACGGGATTCACGTCGGCTGGCCCTGGCTGGCGCTGGGCATGGTGCTGCTGATCTCGGTGCTCACCTTCTTCGACGTCCGGCTGTCGTCCACGCTGCTGGCCATCGGCCTGCTCAGCGAGATCGCGATCCTGGTCGTCTTCGACATCTTCATGTTCAGCAAGGGCCACGTGACCTGGAGCGCGATCGACCCGGCCAAGGCGTTCACCAGCTTCCACGCGTCGGGCAAGCTGCTGGCGGGCTCGATCGGCGTCGGCCTGTTCTTCGCGTTCTGGTCCTGGGTCGGGTTCGAGATGGCGCCCAACTACGCCGAGGAATCCAAGGACCCGAAGCGGATCGTGCCCCGCGCGCTGTACATCTCGGTCATCGGCCTGGGCGTGTTCTACACGCTCACCTCGTGGGCGCCGTTGTTCGGCTACCCCAGCACGCACGCGGCCGTCGCGGCCGCGCAGGGCAACGCGGCCAACTTCTACCTGGACCCGGCCCGGCAGTTCGGCGGGGCCTGGGTGGCCTCGATCATGAGCTTCCTGATCATCACCGGGTCGTTCGCCTGCGGCATGGCGTTCCACAACACCACGGCCCGCTACATGTACTCGCTCGGCCGGGAGGGGCTGCTGCCCGCCGCGCTGGGCCGGACCCACCACAGGTTCAAGAGCCCGCACATCGCCTCGGTCGTGCAGTCCGTCGTCGCGGTGGTGATCATCATCCTGTTCGCCGTGTTCACCGGGACCAACGACCCCAGCTCCCAGGCCTACCTGCAGCTGTACGGGCTGATGTCGATCATGGGCGTGATCATCATCCTGTCGGTGCAGGCCCTGGTGTCGCTGGCCGTCCTGCTCTACTTCGAGCGCCACCACCGGGACGAGGTGCACTGGTGGAAGACCCGGCTGGCGCCGATCCTGGCCCT